>NZ_CAWQOY010000154.1:0-29040 GCF_963896525.1 Nodularia sp. LEGE 04288 | reverse complement strand
CCCCTGCCTCTTCTCCCCCCACTCCCTAATCAGAAATGTGGATAACTAATTCTCTTGTATGACTACGCTGACGGTGTTCCCAAATATAAATGCCTTGCCAAGTTCCCAGGACTAAATGACCGCGATTTATGGGAATTTGTTCAGAAGTATGGGTAAGTGCTGTCCGGATATGTGCCGGCATATCGTCTGCGCCTTCAGCATCGTGAATGTATTTGCCGCCTTCTGGCACGAGTTTTGCCATAAAGTTGGCTAAATCCACCAGTACATCCGGGTCGGCATTTTCTTGGATCACTAAACTGGCGGAAGTATGGCGTAAAAATAAGGTACAAAGACCTGTTTCCACCCCAGACTCTGCGACAGTGGCGGCAATTTTGGCAGTGATATTCTGAAAATTTTTGCCCGTAGTCGAAATTTTTAGGAGTTTTTGGTAGTGAGCCATCTTGACGGTAATTGACTATTGACTCTATTTTATGGTTGATTTACAGCTTTGGTGGCGATCGCCTTTATCAAAGAAAGTCGAGTTCCTCACGGCAATATCTACTACATCTCATCAATTTATTCAAACTTGGGGTGGATGTAAGTGATACGCTCTTTTTATAGTGTCTTAAGTAATGTTGCTCACACTAGGATAATATACTCATGAATTTATTGATGCAAACAGCTGCTGAAGCAGCTGCACAAGGTTCACATTTTCCTTTAGCTTTTACCTTGGTGTATGTAGTTGGTTTTATTGCTGCTGTCACCATTGGTTCTATCGCTTGGTACAACTCCAAACGACCTGCTGGTTGGGAAAGCAAAGAGCGTCCTGATTTTGTACCTAAAGTTGAAAAAGAAGAAACTCCGGGGGTGGGTGAACCGAAGTCTTAAATCAGTGAACAGTGAACAGTGAACAGTTATCACGCTAATTTAGTTAAGAATTTCGACCCAATTATTTCTTCTAACTGATAACTTGGATGACTAGACGCGATTTATCGCGTCTGTTCAACTGAAAACTCTGGGGTTAGTTCTGCACATCAACCCAGCGACGATAAAGCTTTTGAATTTGCTTAAGCAAGGCTGTATAAGCTGGTTGAGTAGATTCATTCAGCTTTGTTAACTCCTGTAGTTTGGTCAGCAGTCGTGCTTCTTCTACAGCCACTTCGCCATCACTGTAAATTAATCCACTGATAGCCTCAATGAGATTTTCGCAATCTTCGAGGCTAGGGCGATCGCCTAAATATTCTTCTACCCAGGCATAACATTCTTTTGGTTTCACAGGAACCAATTCGTATAGCCAAGGCTTAATCTCTGGATCAGTCGCCAAACCTTTTGCTTGAGCTATCTCCCGCAAATATTGCCGTTCTTCAGGCTGGATTTTACCATCAATCCAAGCCGCACCAATCAAAATTTTAACTAAGTTTTTCACATGGGAATCAGTAACCATTGCTGCCTCCTCCGGTAGATTCGGGGCTTCAACAAAATAGTACAATCACAAACAGTATTCATTCGGAATCGTTGGCTTTTCTTAAGCGCACCATAAAAAAGCCATCCATGTTCTGTCGATGAGGCCAGACTTTAAGCCAGCCTTGGGGTGTGGAATCGGCGGAATCCGGGGAATCAACGCCTGGAGGCTGAATTTGCCAATGGGGATGCTGATTTAAAAATGTAGAAATCACACCTTCATTTTCGGCTGGATGTAGAGTACAAGTGGCATAAACAAGTACACCGCCGGGTTTGACAAACTGCGATGTCTGTGATATGAGTTCTGTTTGCAACATCGAAAGTTCCTGGACAGATTCTGGTGTTTGTCGCCAACGTGCATCGGCGTGACGGTGTAGGGTTCCCAAGCCAGAGCATGGGGCATCGAGTAAGAGGCGATCGCCTTTATTGTAAAATTGCGGTAAATTGCGGCTATCACCTGTACAAATTTGAATAGATTGTAAATGCAGGCGTTGAGCATTTTCTTTCAGTTTACGCAACCGGGAAGCAGTGCGATCGCAAGCCCAAATTTCTCCCTCATCCCCCATTAACTCAGCAATATGAGTAGTTTTTCCCCCAGGGGCGGCACAAGCATCAATCACCACATCACCGGGTTGGGGATTGAGTAAATAACCCACCAGTTGAGCGCTAGCATCTTGTACAGACCACCAACCCTCACTAAAACCAGGCAGATTTTGGATCGCTCCACTACTACCAATTAATCTTAAAGCTTGGGGTGAATGGGTAACTCGCCGCGTTAAAATTCCCGCCGACTCCAAAGCCGCCTCAACTTCCTCAATAGAACTGCGAAGAGGATTAATCCGCAAATCAATTGTCGGTGTTTGGTTCATCCAATCACAGAGATTTTCTGTTTCCACCAAATCCAGTTGGTCTAACCAAACCTGAATAATCCAATCGGGAAAGCTGTGTAAAATTCCCAAACGTTCCACAGGATTTTCAGGCAACTTTAGAGGCTCTGGTAATTTCTCCGCTAACCGGATGTATTGCCGCAATAGACCATTGACAAAACCCGTCAGACCAGAAAAGCCATTTTCCTTAGCTAGTTCCACAGTGGTGTTCACAGCCGCCGAAGCGGGGATACGCTCTTGATAACGCAGTTGGTATAGACCCAGATGTAAGATGCTGCGGAGGTCTTTGGGTTGTTGGTGAGATTTCTTAGTAGCGAGTTGGTCAATCAGCGCATCGAGGGTGCGTTGTCTTCTGACACTGCCATAGACTAATTCTGTCAGCAAACGGCGATCGTGATTCGGCAAGCTAACTTTTTGCAGCCCTCTATTTAAGGCCACATCAGCGTAAGCTCCTTTGTGAACATCTCGCAAGGCATTAAAAGCTATTTGACGGGGGTTGGTCATGAAATATAGTAGATGATTTGAACCGCATTGGCGCTAGCCTCTCCCAAAGGGAGAGGGACGCAGAGGTGAGAAAAAAGTTTTTTATTTATGGCTGCATAAATAATTAGAGGTAGACGTATTGAGTTAGTGAAGGGTGATAAAAAACTTCTTTTATCCACATCAACTAAAAGGAACAAAATACCATGAAACTTTCGATAAAATCCATTGCTCTTGCTACTATGATGACAGTATCTACAGTATCTGTCTCCACTGGGTTAGCACTTTCAGGTAAAATTTCCGCCGCTTCTGCACAGACAAACTACGCCCAAATCAATCGACAACTTCAATTCCAGCCTCAGATATGTGCTAAACCATCAATTATCGCTAACTGGAAAGGCATAATAGTAGCAGCTGGTGATGATGCAGCAACTTATTTAGAAATCAGTATTCCTTCGGGAAAAGCACCTCAACAGGGAAATTGGAAATTTCTCGGCGAATCCGAACCCTTGGATCAGGGAAAAGCAATTGCTTCTGTTCAAGGTAATACTGTAACTCTCGAATTATGGAGCAACAATTCTGGAAGCCCGAAAAAAATATCCACATTACAAGGAAACTTCCAAGACTGTGGTAGCAAGATAACCGGCAAATTACTGAATACAAAAACAAATTTTGTGTTTAATATAGCTAAATTTTAATATATTCACGAATGCGATTGCCGGAGGCGGGGCTTTGCCCATCGCCCACTCAGTCAATTCATCTTGTGAAGTTGCAATTTTAGATTTTAAATGTGAGATTGGGGATTTAAATCAAAATTTCCTCATCTAAAAGCCCAAATCAGAAATTTTCTTTGTTGGTTATTCCTGGGATTAAAATTACAACTCACAAGACTGTGAAGCATTCTCTAAATCAAACTGTGCAAAACTGATTAATGCTAAATGCGCCGGGTTTCGCATCAATTCTTTAGCCAATAGAAAGCCGGAAATTGTCCAAGTTTGATATCTTCTCGCTTCCTTACCAATTAATAGCCCCCGCGTACCATCGTAATATTCGGGCCAATTATCTTTACTCAGACGTGTTTCGGCTATTTCCAAAGCGCGTTTAGCAATATCCATTCTACCTGTTTTTTGCGCCGCAGCAACTAAAGACCACAATAACACCGGCCAACTACCACCATTATGGTATGACCAAGGGATATTTCTGGGGTCACATCCGGTAAAAATTCTGTATTCATCCTTTTCTACAGATGGGAAACAGATTTTCATCGGCATATCTCCCACCAAATCATCCCACTGTTCCTCAATCAGATTCATAATGGCTTGGGATTGCTGTTCACTCGCCAGAGAGGAAATAATCGCCATCATATTTCCCAGTGCAAAAAAACGAGTATCTAATTGCGACGGACCAACATTACCTGCTAGATAACCACCGTGTTTAGGCAACCACATAGCTAAATTAGCATAGGGAATGGAATCAGGATATATATTAAATTGATTAACTGCTGACTCTCCGTATTCTTCACCCTTAAAGCGATAAATCACATTCAATCGCTTCATATCAATCCAATAGTGATGACGAATATGATCTCTTAATAGAGGTAAGCGGTTATCAATCCCGATGACAATTTCTTCATCACCTGCACAAATCAGCAACTTCCGCGCTGCCCGCAACGCTGCATAAAATAGTGCTTGAATTTCCAAAGGATATCCATAGATACCCATCCGCCGATAAATCATGCAAGCCCCATCTGGAACTAACAGCGTGGGATACATATCAAATCTTGTCGCCAAGCAGAGTTCCATGATTAACATGATTCCTTGCTGAAATTCCGGTTGCAAGGCGAAACTTATATCTTTTGTAGCTTTGACATAAGCGTGTAGGATAATAATCCACCACAGACAAGAATCAACAGGTGTAACTCTAGCGATCGCTTGTTCACCAAAATCCGCTTCTAAAGATTCGTCACCATCCTTTGATACAACTTTGAAGCTACCTGGTATCAAACCTTGTCCAGGTATATAAGCATCAAATTTGTTGTTTTTAGGCTGTAACTTTAAAGTTTCTTCTAGAAAATTCCTAACAATATCATATTTACCTTTGATCAGAAAAAGTAAAGCTGACGATGCAAAATCCCTGATAAAACAATGGTCATGGTTTAACGCGCTTTGCGAAAAATCATAGGTAGCACTTGTCCCCACAGGACGACCTTGGTAGTAAATAATCGACTTTTCTAAGATTTCCCAAGCCTGTTTCTCTAAATCATCAACTATTACTACTTCCTCTCTTTCCATTCTGAGAAACACTCCATTTTGATGAGATTTTGGCAAGAGAAAAACCAGAGTTAAACTCTTCCTTTGCAATAGTTTTTAGTTTGGTGATGGATATATAATTACTTAGTTTTTTCCACGGTATAACTAGGGCGATATTCCACCGTCCATACTCTCAGGATAACCCAAGTTTCTCATTTACCTTATTGTCACATATGCTCTCTTTTCAAAGTGATCACTCAGAGCAATTTAGAAAATAGCAAAAGCCCCATAGAAATACAAAGGGGCTTTACAATTAATGTTTATATTGGACGATTTGCACACTTTATCTGAAGTATTACTGCACTGAATTTCACCATAACAGTGATGATTGACCTCATCATATCTACTATCGAGGTAAGTAAGGTTCTACACTGCCAATTTCAAACTCACAGGCGCGGGAAACTGCTTCAGGCGGTAATTCATCAAAACTCACTAACGGTAAATAATTGGGATTATCCATGAGTTCTTTTGCCAACAAGAAACCAGCAATTGTCCAAGTTTGATATTTCCTGGCTTGTTTGCCAATTAGTCGCCCTTTCTTACCGTCATAATATTCTGGCCATTCATCTTCACTCAACCGAGCTTTGGCAATTTCAATAGTCCTTCTGGCTAAACCAGTTCTGTTAGTTTTTACAGCTGCGGCGGCAAACATCCACATTAATACCGGCCAACTTCCAGCATTATGATATGACCAAGGAATATTTTTAGGGTCACATCCTGTAACAATTCTGTATTCTTCGCTTTCTAAAGCTGGAAAACAGATTTTCATCGGCATATCTCCCACCAAATCGTCCCATCGTTCCTCAATCAAATTCATAATTGCTTGTGACTGGTCTTCGGTGGCTAAATCGGAAATAATCGCCATCAAGTTACCCAGTGCAAAGAAACGCGTGTCTAACTGCGATGGACCAACATTACCAGCTAAATAACCACCTTTTCTCGGTAGCCATTTGTCTAATTCGTAATAGGGAAGAGAGTCTACATAGATATTAAATAGATTCACTGCGCCTTTGCCATATTCTTCACTCCGGAAGCGATAAATTGCATTGAGGCGATTAATATCAATCCAATAATGCTGGCGAATGTGAGAGCATAAAAGCGGTAAGCGGTTATCAATTGCGGCGACTATATCCTGATTACCCTTACAAACCAGCATCTCCCGCGCCCCACGCAAAGCCGCATAGAATAAAACCTGAAGTTCTAGAGGATGACCATAAATACCCATACGACGGTCAATCATACAAGCGCCATCGGGAACCAACAGCGTCGGGTACATATCAAAGCGATTAGCCAAGCAGATTTCGATAATTAACCGGATACCGTTTTGGAAATCAGGTTGATAGGCGATGGAATAATCCTTTGTGGCGACTACATAAGCGCGCAACAAAATAATCCACCATAGACAAGAATCCACTGGGGTGACTCTGGCGATCGCGTGTTCCCCAAAATCTGCTTCTAAATGTTCCTCTCCATTTTCTACTACAACTTTAAAGCTAGCTGGAATTAACCCGCGCCCAGGCTTATAAGCATCTAATTCTCTTTCTTTAGGCTGTAACTTTAATGTTTCTTCCAGAAAATTCCGAACAATATCTGTTCTACCTTTGATCAGAAAAATTAACGCTGAAGAGACAAAATCCCGGACAAAACACTGGTCATAATTAAGTGCTTCTACAGATGGATCATAGGCCGCTAAAGTCCCAATGGGGCGACCTTGATAATAGAGAATTGACTTCTCTAGCGCTCGCCATGCTTGTTCTTCTATATTCTCATCTGTTAGTAGTTCATTTATTGGCATCGCGAGGTAACTCCATTGAGGGGGTGATTTTTTTGTAGATGCGCCTTCATTGATGATTTATGCTATTTTTAGCATAACAAAAACTATGTTTTGAATAGCAAATTGCTTTGAAAAAATAACTTATAAATAATAACTTAAGCTACTGATTTATCCGCAACTTAATCGACAATTAGTTGGTTTTGAATTATTTTTTCGGTGAATCGTAGCTAAGTATTTTCGCCTCTAGCAACGTCATGATTCCTCAAAACAGCCACACCATATATATTTGCAGGTTATTCTTTGTCCTGTCTGTACATCCGTAACCTGACTTGACTAAACAAGAATATATCTCCGGTAATACTCAAGGTGTGTGCCGTTTTAACTATGTCTGGTAGATTTACTTAATCAGAATTTAGTTTTGAGGCGGTAAATTAGATTATTCCCCTATATTTTCATAATTTATAATGTTTTTTCAGAATATGCAATATAAAAGCAGAACAATTTTAGATGTCAATACTTCTCAGGATTTGCATATTTTACCTAAATTACCAATAATAAGGTGAATTTTTAGGAGTACAGTCTAAAAATATATACTGCACACAACTTAAAGCAGATGCAGGTTTTTCACAAGATACCAGAAATTTACTATACCAATATAAAGTAATTATTGAGGCAATCACAAAACCTTAATAATTAGAATTAAATAATCGTGAATGTACCCAAGGAAAATTCAGTATTTTGTGACAATTTAAAAATAATTTGAGTCAGATCGCAAATACGCTACGTAAATCACAAATCAGCTTGTTATTTAGCGATTTTTGAGCTAAAAATTCACCACAGAGGCTTGGTTCGCGCAGCATCTCGTAGAGAGGGGAAAGGGAAATGTCAGATGCAGTTAGTTAAGCGGTGAAGAATAGCAAACTCTCCCTTCTCCTTACCAAGTAGAAGGGTTGGAGGTGAGGTTCTGTATTTTATATTGCTGATATGCTCGATTAATTGCTTGCATTGAGGCTTTAGCACTGAAAGAACTGTTAATATCAGGATGATACAATCTGGCTAATCGATGAAAAGCAGACTTGACATTTTCAGAATCAGCGCCTTTATCGACACCTAAGACTTCCCACCATTCCCCAGACAAGACATCTGTCAATTTATCATCACTTTGGATTTGTCGCCAAATTTTAATTACACCACCTTTCCCTCCACTTAATAGGGTTTTACCATCTGGACTAAAAGCAACGGGACTAAACCCAGTTAGAGTTTGAATTACTTCACCAGTTTGTAAATTCCAAAGTTGAATTATACCGTCTCTACTGCTACTGGCGAGGGTTTTTCCGTTGGGGTGAATAGCCAGCGAAAGAACCGCCGTTATGTGTCCAGTCAAAGTACAGCTTAATTCGCCAGTATGGAGATTCCACAGCTTAATTGTGTTGTCTTCGCTTCCACTAATAAGAGTTTGACCGTCAGGACTAATAATGACTGTATTTGCTGCTGAATGTTGAGTTAAAACACAGCGTTGTCTACCAGTTTGTAAATCCCAAATCCTGATAGTTTTATCTTGACTGCTACTAACAATAATCTGACTGTCGGGACTAATAGCCACAGAATATACTGTATGAGTATGTCCATTCAAAGTACGTTTGAGAGTTCCTGTATAACCTCCCCAAATTCTGATAGTTTTATCTGTACTAGCACTAGCAATTATTCTGCCATCAGAACTGTAAATAAGTGAGTTAACAAAGCCATTATGACTATAGGGAGAATTTAAATAAGAAAATGTCCGATTATATTGTTTTGTATCTAATTGCCAACTGCTAATTTTCCGGTCTACACTACCGCTAATAATTTGCTTACCATGAGGACTGATAGCCACAGATAAAACTGCTTCGGCTTGTCCATAAAAAGTATATAACCATTTGCCAGTGTTTAAATTCCACAAATAAACTGTTCTATCATTACTCCCACTAATGAAAGTTTGACCATCAGGAGAAATAGCTAAAGCATTAACTGCTGCTGAGTGACCTTTAAGAGTTTGTACACATCTCCAAGTTTCAGGACTTTGGTTTGTTTGAGATGCAATTTTGGGTTCAACTTTGGGAGGTGGAGATTTAGGAGGATCAACTTGGTTTTTCACCTTCGCTTTCAGTGCTTGGAACTCAGTCTCAATTTCCAAAGCCGCAAATTTTTGCTCAATATTTTCACCATTTAACTCCATGAGTGCGGCGGAATAGTAATCCATCTGTAAGACTTTTTCTTCCATCCGTTCCAAAAGCTCAAAGGGAGTTTCTTGAACTTGAGATTCGTCTAACATTTTGGCGATACCATAAGCAGCGAGTCCCACCACTGCACCAATTCCCGCCATCGGGACTGCACCAATACCAAATGCTAAACCGACTTTTGGTGCAACAAATCCCATTCCACCGACGACGCTAGCCACCCCAGCACCACCAACTGCACCAATACCCATTGCACCGTATGCGGCTACATCTCCCTCTGTAATGGCTTGGAATGCACCATAAACAGCCGCACCGGCCACAGCGCCAGCCGCAACTACGGGAGTTACCCCAATTCCTACACCGCCAAAGCCGCCGACAATTCCGATTCCGCCAACTTTTGAGGATATACCTGCACCAGCTATACTTCCGCCGGCGATAAATGCTGCACCTGTTTTGGGGACTGGGTTCATTGTGAGCTAAGGAGTTGTAGAATAGGAAGTAATTTGAGTAACTTGGTTCTGAGAATTTAAATTTAAATGAGTTACTTCTAAATAATCAATATCATTTTCTCGTTCAAAAGGATTGCTATAAAAAGCCCAAATTTGGCAATTACTTGTTTTTTCATAATTTGGTTCTGAAGTAAAATATTAAACTTGTTCGTGCTGTAGTTGTCAGTATTAAATGAACTTTCGCTTTCCGTAAAGGTTCCCATAGGGTGGACGTGTAGAATTGCTGTGAAATTTTGTGTAAGTTACAGCATTCCGCTATCTTAAGTTTTGAGATCACAAATTGCGCTTAACATGACTTCAGTTTCTCCTCACAAAAAAGCCAAAGCCCTCAAATCTACTAGCCGTCGCCCGGCGAAAGAACTCTGTAGCGAGTGCGGACTTTGCGATACATACTATATTCACTATGTCAAGGAAGCTTGCGCTTTTATTAATCAGCAGATAGACGGACTCGAAGAAGAAACCCACAAGCGATCGCGCGACCTAGATAATGAAAATGAACTCTACTTTGGTGTTCATCAAGACATGATCGCCGCCCGCAAACAGCAGCCCATCGAAGGCGCACAATGGACGGGTATTGTCAGTAGCATTGCCATTGAAATGCTGAATCGCGGCTTAGTTGAAGGTGTTGTCTGTGTCCAAAACACCAAAGAAGACCGCTTTCAACCCATGCCAGTTATCGCCCGTACCCCAGAGGAAATACTGGCAGCCAGAGTAAATAAACCAACATTATCGCCCAACCTTTCTGTTTTAGAACAAATAGAAAAATCAGGGATGAAACGGTTATTAGTCATTGGTGTGGGTTGCCAAATTCAAGCCCTCAGAGCCGTAGAAAAAGAACTAGGCTTAGAAAAACTCTATGTGTTGGGTACACCTTGTGTAGATAACGTTACCCGCGCCGGACTGCAAACATTCTTAGAAACCACCAGCCGCTCACCTGACACAGTGGTGCATTATGAATTTATGCAAGACTTCCGAGTTCACTTCAAACATGAGGATGGTTCTACAGAAACAGTGCCATTCTTTGGTTTAAAGACTAATAAGCTCAAAGATGTTTTTGCACCTTCCTGTATGAGTTGCTTTGATTACGTTAATTCTCTGGCTGATTTGGTTGTGGGTTATATGGGCGCACCCTTCGGCTGGCAGTGGATTGTAGTCAGAAATGATACGGGTAAAGAAATGCTGGATTTGGTGCAAGACCAGTTAGACACTCAGCCGGTGATGTCTCAGGGGAACAGGAAAGAGGCTGTGCAACAGAGTATTCCTGCTTACGATAAAGGGGTGACTCTGCCGATGTGGGCGGCGAAATTAATGGGTGTGGTGATTGAAAAAATTGGTCCGAAGGGTTTGGAGTATGCGCGGTTTTCAATTGATTCCCATTTTACGCGGAATTATTTGTATGTGAAGCGGAATTATCCTGAGAAGTTGGCGGCTCATGTACCGGAGTTTGCGAAGAGGATTGTGGGGGAGTATAAGTTACCGGAGTAGTGTTTCGTCTTTGCGTGAAATAAATATATGTGAGCCTGCGTTTGCAGGCTTTTTTATCTCCTCACAAACTTCCATACACACATCTTGCATCAGTTGCTTTACCGCAATTTTTGTTATGTGGGCAATATTGAGCGCTCACTCAATATTCAGCACTATAAAGTTATTGATAATTATGCCAAATATCAATATTTTTAGTAAAAGCTTGTGTTTATTTTTCTGTAAAAGGACAGTTGTGAATACTTAGTCCTTATTGACTGACAAATAAAAAAACATCCCAAAAGTTCTTGTATAGCGGGCAAAGATTCTCCCTAATCACCCAGGACGGGCAGGATGCCCATCCCACAATATAGAATAATTTATTTTCTGGTGTTCCATTATGGATACTGTTTGAAACCTAACCGCTTACGAGCCAGAGTAATTGCTCTGATATTCTCAGATATTAAAGCTATACTTCCACCCAATCCGACCACATTACCTATTATTGGCGTTTTTGCAGTATTGTTCTCTTCATTTTCTTTATATGAAACTACACCCAGCATAAAACCAATAACAAATACATATCCCAAAATTTTTAGATTATTTACTCCTCTGTTAAGATAAATCATAGCAATAGGTACCATAAAAAATGTCAACACACCAGCAACAACAGGACTTTTCTTTGCTAGTTCTTCAGTTCTGCTTATATCTCTTTTGGTGGGAATGAAAGGATTCCAAGGAGAATCTTCGGGTTGGTTTTGATTAGGGTCAGTTGTCATTTTGGTGGTAAATGCGTTTAATGGACAAGTAATTAGTCCGTATACGCGAATTATTTCACACAAAAATCATTTGAGGCTTCAGAATTAACACGGTTTTATTCGCAACTTTCTTACACCATCCCCACAGCCTCCATCGCCGCTTCTAATGCGATCGCCACATGAGTCCAATGAGTCCCCCCCTGACAATAAACCACATAAGGCTCTCTTAAAGGACCATCCGCCGAAAACTCCAAAGTACTGCCCTCAATAAACGTCCCCCCAGCCATGACTACTTGGCTCTCATACCCCGGTATATCATCGGGAATAGGTTCCAGATAAGAACCCACAGGTGAATGCTGCTGAATCGCCTTACAGAAAGCAATTAACTTAGCCGCAGAACCCAATTTAATCGCCTGAATCACATCCCCACGAGGCGCAAGGGGTGCGGGATTTACGGGATAACCCAATTTATCAAACACATAACCAGTTAAGTGAGTCCCCTTCATCGCCTCCCCTACCATTTGGGGAGCTAAAAATAAGCCTTGGAACAGCAGCCGATTTTGGTCAAAGGTCGCGCCACCATAACTTCCAATCCCAGGCGCAGTTAAACGACAAGCGGCGGCTTCTACTAAGTCAGCCCGACCAGCTATATAACCGCCAGCGGTGACAATTGTCCCCCCAGGATTTTTAATCAATGACCCCGCCATTAAATCAGCACCCACATCTGTAGGTTCTCTGGTTTCAATGAATTCGCCATAACAGTTATCGACAAAGCAGACGGTGTTGGGGTTTTGCTGTTTAACTAAATGAACTATTTTTTCGATATCCGCTATTGATAAACTCGGTCGCCAAGAATAACCACAAGAGCGCTGAATTAATACTAAACGGGTATGATCAGCCACGCTATGACTTAAAGTTTGCCAATCTATAGTTCCTTGGGGGGTTAGCTCCAATTGCCGGTAATTTATGCCAAACTCAATAAGGGAACCTTGGCCTTTACCCCGTAAACCAATGACTTCTTCGAGCGTATCGTAGGGAGAACCGACCACTGCTAACATTTCATCTCCAGGACGGAGAACACCAAATAAGCCGCAAGCGATCGCATGAGTTCCAGAAACGAACTGCACCCGCACAGCCGCAGCTTCCGCGCCCATGACTTGGGCATAAACTTTATCTAAAGTTTCTCGTCCTAGATCATCATGACCATAACCACTAACACCAGCAAAATGGTGTGCGCCTACACGGTGATTACGAAAGGCATCCAGGACACGTTTGAGATTATGCTTGACCTGAGCGTCAATTCCAGAAAAAATCTCTAATAGAGCCTGTTCTGCTTGCCGCAGCTGTTCTACGCTGTTCATTAGTTCCTCTTTTACAAAAAATTATAGGTATGCGGATTTTCAAACCCCGCAGATTAGGCTAGACAATTTCAAATCGGGTTATTGCATGACAATTGCTACTTCAACTAAACTTCAAATTAACTGGGTAAATACCCTGTTTTTCCTGGCCTTACACATCGGCGCTTTGTTTGCTTTTCTTCCCAGTAATTTTAGCTGGAATGCCGTTGGTGTCGCTTTATTGCTTTACTGGGTCACAGGTGGGCTGGGTATTACTCTGGGATTTCACCGTCTGGTGACTCACCGCAGTTTTCAAACTCCCAAATGGCTGGAATATTTCTTAGTCTTTTGCGGGACTTTGGCCTGTCAAGGCGGACCAATTGAGTGGATCGGGACACATCGCATTCATCACGTACATTCTGATACTGACCCAGATCCCCACGATTCCAATAAAGGCTTCTGGTGGAGTCATATGGGTTGGTTAATTTATCACTCTCCCTCTCACGCTGATGTTCCTCGTTTTACCAAGGATCTTGCCGAAGACCCAGTTTATCAGTTTTTACAAAAATATTTCATTTTGATTCAGGTAGCACTGGGTTTATTACTCATGTATCTGGGTGGCTGGTCTTTCGTGGTTTGGGGAGTATTCGCCCGCATTGTTTGGGTTTACCATTGCACCTGGCTGGTGAACAGCGCTACTCATACATTTGGTTATCGCAGCTATGATTCTGGCGATCGCTCTACAAACTGCTGGTGGGTCGCCGTGCTAGTATTCGGTGAAGGCTGGCATAATAACCACCATGCCTATCAATACTCAGCTCGTCACGGACTGGAATGGTGGGAAATCGATTTAACTTGGATGACAATTCAATTGCTGCAAGTATTTGGTCTGGCTACTAATGTCAAGTTGGCAGAGAAAAAGCAGTAAATTCCCGGTTATTGGTTAATAGTGGATAAATTACAGAATTTATTCACTATTGGCTAAAAAGTAATTTCTACGAGCAACTAATAACCATTCACTACCTCAGAAAATTATCTTCCACAGCTATTTAATAGTGCGCTTGTGTAGCTGAGGTTGTTATAATCTGAGACGCTAATGTTAAGAAACTTTGCGACCAGCCACTTTTTTGGTGCGTTGGCGCTAGATCTTGTTGTTTTCCAGGTGTTCATGACTACATCAATAATCAACAGCCAGAAACTAGGTGAAGACCTTGGCGACCCCAACCTGAAGCTCAAAGATATTATCAAAAGTTTGCCACGGGAATGTTTTCAGCAAAACCGTCGCAAAGCTTGGACACAAGCACTGCTAAGTGTCTTGATGGTTGGCTTGGGCTACTATTTTCTGGCAATCAGTCCGTGGTTTCTTCTGCCCCTAGCTTGGATTTTTACAGGCACTGCTTTAACAGGTTTTTTTGTAATTGGTCATGATTGTGGTCACAGGTCTTTTGCCAAACGTCGTTGGGTAAACGATTTAGTGGGACACATATTCATGGCACCCTTAATTTATCCCTTCCACAGTTGGAGGATTAAGCATAATTATCACCATGCTCATACCAACAAGTTGGATGAAGATAATGCTTGGCATCCCATTAGAACAAACGTATTTGCCAATTGGACACCCTTCAGACAGTCAGCCTTTGAAGGCTTCATGCGTAAGCGTCTGTGGTGGGTAGGTTCCATTGGACATTGGGCCTTAGTGCATTTTGATGCGCGGAACTTCAAAACTAAAGACCAATCCAGTGTTAAGCTTTCTGTGGCTGTAGTCGTGATATTTGGTGCGATCGCATTTCCTAGCCTGATTGCTACAACAGGTATTTGGGGATTTGTCAAGTTTTGGCTTCTGCCCTGGATAGGTTACCATTTTTGGATGAGTACCTTCACCATCGTTCACCACACTGCGTCAGATGTTCCTTTTAACACAGAAAACAAGTGGAACGAGGCTTTAGCACAGCTATCTGGGACGATTCATTGTGATTATCCCCGTTGGATAGAAATTTTCTGCCACGATATCAATGTCCACGTACCCCATCATATTTCTACTGCCATTCCTTCTTATAATTTGCGGCTAGCTTACAGCAGCATCAAAGAAAATTGGCAGCCTTATCTACATGATGAATGTCAGTTTTCTTGGTCTTTAATGAAGCAAATCACAGACCAATGCCAACTGTACAAAACTGATATTGGCTATGAGACTTTCGACGAATATTACGCAGGAAAATAAATAGCAACCTACTTGTATTATTGTTGTTGCAATAGTATTTAGTATCCTGTAAATTGAATAGATTCTGGTAATTCTTGATCTACTTAAATTCTTAGGTGAATTACCAGAGATTATCTGCTTGAGTATGAGCCAAAGCTGATACTAGAGATATGTCAATAAAACCCGATTTATATTTCACCAAAGAATCAAGTGCAATCAAATACCATCGCTTTCAATAATCCTGATGACTGTGAACCGTCTGAGGATATAACCAAACTCCCCTTTACTCTTCAGGATTTGAAAGCAGCAATACCTGCTGAATGCTTTCAGCCAAGTGTGACAAAATCCCTATTTTATTTCTTTCGTGACATCTTGATTATTGGACTGCTTTATGCAGTGGCTAATTACCTAGATTCTTGGTATTTTTGGCCGGTTTTCTGGGTCATGCAAGGAACAATGTTTTGGGCTTTGTTTGTAGTTGGACATGACTGTGGACACCAATCTTTTTCCAAGCACAAATGGCTGAATGATTTGATTGGACATTTATCTCACACACCGATATTGGTTCCTTATCACGGTTGGAGAATTAGCCACAGAACTCACCACAAAAATACTGGCAACATTGATAATGATGAAAGCTGGTATCCTGTGTCAGAGTCGCAGTATAACGAAATGGAATTAGTCCAAAAGTTAGGAAGATATTATGTCTTTCTTTTGGCTTATCCGGTGTATTTATTCAAGCGTTCTCCAGGAAAGGAAGGCTCTCACTTCTCACCTAGTAGCCCGCTTTTTAAGTCTTCAGAAAAATGGGATATTATCACTAGCACTACACTTTGGATTGGCATGGTAGGTTTGCTAGGTTTCTTCACCTTTCAATGGGGTTGGATGTGGTTACTAAAATACTACGCTATGCCCTACATTGTGTTTATAGTTTGGCTGGATTTGGTGACATTTTTGCATCATACAGAGCCGGATATTCCTTGGTATCGTGGAGAAGATTGGACTTTCCTCAAAGGTGCAATTTCTAGTATTGATCGGGACTACGGTTTTATCAATCATATCCATCATGATATCGGTACTCATGTTGCTCACCATATCTTCCTGAATATGCCTCACTACAATCTGCTGAAGGCGACTGAGGCGATTAAACCAATTATGGGTGAATATTTCCACGAGTCTAAAGAACCTATTTGGAAATCGGTATGGCGTTCAGCTATTAGCTGTCATTTTGTCCCGGATACAGGTAGCAAAGTCTACTACACATCTCATCATAAAAGCTAGGCGAAGATGATTCGTCGCTATACACAGTCAGTCCGCCGGCGCGGACTTTTTTTATCGAGCTACGCCTCGCTTACGCTAACACGCACCAGGAGCAAAGAAGAGATGTGAGGAGAATTAAAAACAGTTTTTTAATTGAATAGTCAGGTGTTGATTAATCTCTAGTATTCTGTAAAGATTGATTCTGGTAGTTTTTTATCTACTGAGATTTTTAGGTGAATTACCTATGATGATCTTCTGGCTTATACGTCAGACATGATACTAGACATATGTCAAAACAGTCCAATTTATATCCCACAAATGAATCCAGTGCAATCAAATAAATGACACAAACACAAGCAAAAGTAACTTTTACTAAAAACTACGGTTTTAGAAAAGAATTAAATAAGCGTGTTGATGCTTATTTTCAGTCACAGGATATCTCTACTAGAGATAATGCGGCGATGTACATGAAGACAACAGTTATTTTGTCATGGGTCGTCGCTACTTGGACTTTTACGCTCTTCGGTCCGCCTGAAATCTGGCTCAAAGTAATTGGCTGTATTGCTTTAGGATTCGGTATTGCTGGTATTGGTTTTAGTGTGGGACATGATGCAAATCATGGTGGTTATTCTCGCCACAAAATGGTCAATAATATCTTTGGGTACACCTTCGATATAATTGGTTTGTCTAGTTTCTTATGGAAATTTAGACATAATTTTCTCCACCATAAATACACTAATATATTAGGGCATGATGTAGAAATACATGGTGATGGTTTAGTGCGGATGACTCCCTATATGGAGCATAAATGGTATCATTCATTTCAACACGTATTCATTTGGTTCATATATCCCATCATTCCCTTATATTGGTCTTTTGCTGATGTTTATTTAGTTATGTTTAAACGTAAATATCATACCTATGATATTCCTACTCTTAAACCACTAGACCTGTTAGTTTTCTTCAGTGGTAAATTGATTTGGCTGGGACTTTTCTTGGGAATACCAATTGCTGTAGGATATACACCCATTCAGGCAGTTGTGGGATTTGTGATTACTTACATGACCTATGGCTTAATGATTTGTGTAATTTTTATGCTGGCTCATGTTTTGGAAGCAGCCGAGTTTATTGAACCCAATTCAGATTTGCAGCAAATTAATGATGAATGGGCAATATTTCAAATTAAAACAACTGTAGATTTTGCTCCCAAGAATCAGTTTTTAAACTGGTATCTTGGTGGACTGAATTATCAAGTTGTTCATCATTTATTCCCAAACATTTGTCATATCCATTATCCCCAAATAGCTCAAATATTAGCTGATGTCTGCGAAGATTTTGACGTGAAATACAACGTTTGTGCAACTTTTACTGAAGCATTAGCTTCTAATTATCGCTGGTTAAAGCTTATGGGAAGCGCACCAAATTCAGACTAATACCAATTCTATCTGACTTGCAAACACCGAGAAGCTGAGATCCCCGACGAACTGAATAAGCCGGGGATTTTTTTGTGAGTGTATATCGTCCCAATATAGCAATCGCCAAGGAGGTTAAGACATAAACGGATAAGTAGGTCGGCGTAAATAAAGTTAACTGGCTAGGGTCGTCATTGGTTATTGGTCATTGGTCATTAGTCACATTGGGAAGTAACAATTTTTCCCCCTGCTCCCCTGCTTCTTCCCCCACTCCCTACTTCCCAGCTATAGTATACATGGGGTCAAAATGAAATTCGTTCAACTAAGTGTTTAACAGCTGGATGAACTGTATAGCGATTTTTAGGACTTCTGTATTCAAGAATCAGCCGTCTTATTCGTAACCTCAAATTTTCGTTATTTCTGGGAATAGGTTTTTCTATATCGAGACTGAGCTGAAGAATTTTTAGTTCGTCATTGGAAAGGCCAAGCAGTTGACTTCTACCAAATGAATCTACTGCACTTAACACGTGCTTTTTTTGTACCTTATCTTCACCTGATAAATATGTTTCTTCAATGGCTGATTGAGTCAAGGTAATAAAGTCGCGTAAAACTCCCCCAGAAAAGTAAATAAGAGTTTGAATTGCTGGATATTCTATAAAATCTGTGGATGAGCGCGTTTGAATAATTTTTTTAAAAAAACTATAGGCTTGTGTATCATGTTCGAGATCAAAAAAAGGTTGATAATAGTAATCTATTTCCTGGTGAACTGTGTCGCTATAATCACCATAAAGAGAAATTAATGAACCGACCAACACTAGTCCAATCTGCATAGATGAAATAGCTTTTCCATCTACGGCCATAATCTGCATAAATGTTTTAACATCATCCAAACGATCTAGTCCATCAAACAGAAGAACAATCTGACCATACTGATTTGCAGCTTCTTTAACTAGGTTGCTAGCAGCTTTTACCAAATCAGACTTTACTCCATATGGATCTGATATATCGGAAAGAACACCTTCCTGGTTAATTTGGCTCGGTTTTCGGTGAGGAATTCCGGACATATCAAACATATTCTGCTGATAATAACTGCCTTCGTAACCAAATGCCAATTTACGAATTAGGGTAATAGATTGCTGTAAACTTTGATCTTCACTTTCTTTCAACATTTCAGATAGCTCTAATGCGGCGATTACAGTGAGAACGCCACTAGATATTTGAGAAATATCTGCATATAAACTGACATCAACGTAAACTGCATGAATGTCTTGTATCTGATTAATTTTTTGACAAGCAAGCAACAATTGAGTTGTTTTACCAGAACCAATACCTCCTATCAAGATATGCGAAGATAAGGGACGCAGAGCTATTCGCCCTGATATCTGCTCTCCAGGTAATTTTCCTGGTGGGTCTACATAATAATTGCTGTCAATTGCTCGCGATGGATCTGCTGTTACCTCAAAAGCCGCGATCCTTTCCCTAAAAAGTTTTAGTCGATTTGACATATGATATCAAGTCAGGTTAATGAACTTTTGCCTACTATGAAAAGTCAAACAATTTTAGATTTTAGATTTTAGATTTTAGATTTTGGTTCGACCCACAGATAAATCTAGGGGCTTGTACCATTTAGGAACTATCGTTCAACTAAGTATATTTAAGCCCTATTTTCTAGATAAAACCGTTTGAGTTCTCTCTCGTAACTTCTAAAACCGCCCATTCCCCTGTACAATGTGCTTCACAGTCGTTAAAGTTTCCAAACTAATAAATCCCCGGCGGTGTCCTTTTTGGTTAGACATACCAAGAAATACTGAGTCGCCCCTGGAAGGATTACGAGAAAAGCGGGGGGAAGTGTTGATGTAGGTAGATGCGCTGTTAACTCCTAAAGCAAACTGGCGACTTTCTTGATAAGATTCGGTGACGATGCAGTCAGCATGACCGCTACTGTATTGATTAATCCAGGCGATCGCATCTTCTAAACTATCCACTAGTTTAAAAGCGACGGTTTTGGTTAAATAAGAGTTTCCCCATTCTCCTGACTTGACTAGTTGCAAGTGCGGAAAAGCTTCTACTAGTTCTTCATCTGCTTTGATTTCAAAGCCTTTTTCTTTTAAACTGTTCCACAAAGCTGCCAAAGATGATGGTAAAGCTTGGCGATGAATTAATACTTTTTCAATGGCGTTTACTTGGTCTGGTTCGCTCTCATGGCTATCCATAATCATCCAGCGAATCATCTCTAAACTGCTATTGAGTGACCAGTAGAGGTAGCAGTTACCCATTGCTGATTTTAACACCGGACAAGTTGATTGTCGCATTACCTGCTGGACTAAGGTAGAACGTCCGTAGGGCAATACTAAATTCACGTACTTGTCTTGGGTAACTAAATCCCGAATAGAAGCACCGTGTTCTGCTTTAATCAGTTCGACACACCCAGGCGGTAAACCAACTTCCTCAATGGCGTTTTGTAGGACATTGGCGATCGCTTCGTTGGAATGACTCGCTTCTGTACTACCTTTAAGTATAATACTATTGCCGGTCTTGATACATAAACCAGCTGCGATCGCGCCTAAATCCGGAAAAGCCTCATAAACAAATGCAATCACACCCAAAGGCATTAACTGAGTGTAACTCTGGGAATCTTCTAATTGATAGTCGGCGTTCCTGACTCGCCGTAACGGGTCGGAGATTTCCCCCAACCTCTGAAGAACTTCCACTGCTGCTTCTAGCCTCGTGGGAGTCAACTTCAACCAATCTAAAATTAACTCTGGCACAGCCATTTCTTTGCTAGCTTCTAGATCCAAAGTGTTGGCTTCCAAAATGTCATCAAAGGAATTTAAGAGCGCCTGTGCCATTGCTAACACAGCGCGACTGCGGTCTACTCCCTTAGTAAATCCCAACTTGAGGGAGGCTTGATAAGCGCGTTTAGCGCTAGTAATTGGTTCGGGAGAATCATCCAAAAGTTCAACGGTCATTGAATTAACGTCTGTAGGTAAGCCAGACCATCAGTGCAGGCAGAATAGCCAACAGCACCGCTACTATCGCCCAAGCAATAATGCTAGAACCATTTGCCAATCGCAGTGCTAATGGTAACCATATAATCACTAGCACGAATATAATGCCTAGCGCTATAGGTAGATAGCTTTCTCCCCACCGAGTCGGCACAATCCGCCAACTTTTTCCCGTCCAGTGCCAAGCTCGCTTGTAGGGATAGGTGGTTGAAAGCTGTTCTAGGACATGACCATGATCTTCTACTACAAAGATTTGTTGACAGCGATCGCAACCAAATGCTTCTGTGAGTGTAATCGGAATTAATTGTCCTTTGCGACGGCAGGGACAGGGATATTCCGTGTTAAAATCAATTTTTTCGGGTTTTTGAGATGGCACAAGCGTTCTAATAACTTGAGCGTGTTTTTTATCTTTTGTGAGAATACCGTTCCTCAATACTTTTGGGTTTGGTATCCCACGATGAATAGCCAGGAGATGCTAAATCGCCCTTTGTTTGATCATAATGCCGTTTAACTAGCCAGACTTGATCCAGTGTAGTACACCCACATAACACAAATTGGCTACACCTAAAAAATTGTAGTCAAGCTATATAATCTTAAAGATTAACTTAGACTTTACATTTTTTTAAAGCGGGTAACGCGATTCGAACGCGCGACATTCACCTTGGCAAGGTGACGCTCTACCACTGAGCTATACCCGCATTTCCCATGTAAACTCTATAGTCTCAGATATATTTTGATTTGTCAACCCCTAAATTTAAAGTGCTGAGTTGTTTAACTCAGCACACAGAAAAAGCCTCAGCCTAGCTCTTCTGACTCGGCAGCTAAATTGCCTAAATTTTTAGCCGCAAAAGATGCTGGCAAAGACTGGCCATTCCGGGGATATGACTCTGTAAGATTAGAGCGCAATTGCCGCATTAAGCTAGCCATTTCTAGGGCATTCATGGCGTAATCCCAGCCATGATTACCTTTAATTCCGGCTCGTTCTAAGGCTTGCTGCATAGTATCCACTGTCAAAATGCCAAAAATTACCGGCACACCAGTTTGAAAGCTAGCTGCGGCAATGCCCTTAGAAACTTCCGCAGATACATAATCAAAATGAGGCGTTTGTCCCCGAATCACAGCACCCAGACAAATTACCGCATCATAACGATGGGAAAGTGCGAGTTGGCGGGCGACCAGAGGCACTTCAAAACTTCCAGGAACCCAAACATAGTCCACCTGACTACCGTGGGGGTCTGGGTCTATACCGTGGCGTTTCAAGCAATCTTGACAACCCTCTAGCAGCTTCCCGGTAACGAGGTCGTTAAATCGACCAACAACCACTGCTAAATGCAACGGTTCCGTTTGAGCAAAAGTTCCCTCAAAAACTGCCATGACTGCCTCTTAAATTAACTATACTCTGGCCAATATACATTTCTTCTTTAAATGCGGAAGAGCAGAAGAGTACAATTAGGTAAATAGAACAAGAAAATTGAAAAATCTTGTTCTTGGCTCTTCTGCTCCTGTAGTCGCTATGGTATTTTCGGGAAATAGATATCAGCGATCGCTTAAACTACAAAAAAGTTTAATACACCGACTAAAAGCACCAAAGCAATCCAGACTCCGGAACCAAGCCAGAGCAGTTTTTTCGATTCCACCCAATTTTGTGGGGTAGCGTAGGCCACAGGAACGCCAACTACCAAAACAAAAGATGTGAGAACTAAAGATATCAAAGCGAATTGAAATATTATGGTCATTTTTCCTTCTCTCAAACTAGCGCAAATACTAAATCTAGAATATCTTAAAGGGCGACACCAATAGTTTTGCCTTATTTGTTAAGCTAGCAGAAATTGCGTCACTATATTCATAGTTACCTAGACGAAGGACTAATGACTATGGACTTAATTCTTTGTCACACAACCGCAGATTTTGACGCATTAGGAGCCGCAGTTGGGCTGACGTGCCTAATTCCGGGCAGTAAGATTGTCCTCAGCGGTGGCGCACATCCGCCTGTCAGAGATTTTTTAGCACTACACCGGGACGAGTATCCCCTGATGGAAAGACGTGCAGTCAATCCTGATAAAATTCGTTCTTTAAGAGTTGTGGATACACAACAGCGCGATCGCCTGGGTCAAGCTGCCGAATGGTTAGATTTACCCAATTTAAAAGAAATCATAGTTTATGACCACCATATCAGTCAAGAGCTAAATATTCCCGCCACTGCATCCCATATTGAACCAGTGGGAGCCTGTACAACCTTAATGGTGGAACAATTGCAACAACAGCAAATTCCCCTGACTTTATCCCAAGCCACAGTCATGGCTTTGGGTATTCACGTTGATACAGGCTCCTTAACCTTTGACAGTGCCACACCCAGAGATGCTTTAGCTTTAGCTTGGTTAATGGAACAAGGAGTGAGTGCATCGGTAATTTCCACTTATCTTGATCCTGGTTTATCGCCGCAATTACAGCAGCTATTAACTGAAGCCCTGGAAAACTTAGAATATTTTTCCTTGCGTGGATATACTATTGCTTGGGTAATAATAAAAACAGATGAATTTGTGCCAGGGTTATCAAGTTTAGCTTCGCAACTCGTGGAATTAACCGAAATAGATGCTTTACTACTGGCAAACGAATATGCTCACAAAGAAAGTGATTCGCGTTTAACAATCATTGGGCGATCGCAAATTCCCGGTGTCAATCTCAATCTCTTATTTCAAATATTTGGCGGTGGTGGACATTCTCAAGCCGCATCCTTGAGTTTACGCCAAGTAAATCCACAGGAAACATTACAACAACTCCTAGACGGCATCAAAGCCTCAATTCCTCATCCGCCCACAGCCAGAGACTTGATGTCTTCCCCAGTCCGTACCATTCGCCCCGAGACCACAATTTCCCAAGCCCAAAGCATTTTATTACGCTATGGACACTCTGGTTTATCTGTACTTGATACCCAAGGAAAACTGGTAGGGATTATTTCGCGACGGGATATAGATATTGCCTTACACCACGGATTTAGTCATGCGCCAGTCAAAGGCTACATGGCTACTCAAGTCAAAACAATTACACCAGATACCATCCTGCCACAAATTGAATCCCTGATGGTAACTTATGATATTGGACGCTTACCAGTATTAGAAAATGGGCAATTAGTGGGAATTGTCACCCGCACCGATGTCTTGCGGCAATTACATCAAGCCGATGAGGAAGACAAATACAAAATACAAAATACAAAATACAAAATAAATTTTAATACTGAGTTAGAAAATCGGCTTGCGCCGCAACTATGGCAATTACTCACCGTAGCATCCCAAGCAGCGGAAAAACGCGGTTGGCATCTTTATTTAGTCGGGGGTGCTGTGCGAGATTTGCTGTTAGCTGATTCAGCCGCAGGTTCATTAATGATTACAGATATTGACCTTGTAGTTGATGGCTTTCACCAAGCAGCCGATGTTGGTGCTGGTGTAAAACTAGCAAAAGCACTCCAGAAAATTTATGCAGGGGCGCGGTTAGAAATTCATGGGGCTTTTCAAACTGCGGCTTTACTATGGCACAAAGACCCAGAATTAGATTCTTTATGGATGGATATTGCAACCGCCAGAACAGAATTTTATCCTTATCCAGCCGCAAACCCGGAAGTTGAAGCCAGTTCCATTCGTCAAGATTTGTATCGCCGTGACTTTAGCATTAACGCCCTCGCCTTGCGCCTGACCTCCCCTCGTCCTGGGGAATTACTCGATTTCTTCGGCGGTTTACTAGATTTACAAGCCAAGCAAATTCGGGTTTTACATCCCAACAGCTTTATCGAAGACCCGACTCGCATTTATCGTGGTGTGCGATTTGCTGTGCGCTTTGGATTTGAGTTGGAATCGCAAACAGAAGAGTTTATTCACTATGCTATCAATAGTGGCGTTTACGATCGCACTGCCCAAACAAATATTAAAACCCCAGCCTTACAAACTCGACTCAAAGCCGAATTAAAATACATTCTCCAAACCCCCTATTGGAAATCAGCGTTACAACTACTGAATAAATTAGGCGCTTTGCAGTGTATTCATCCCACCCTGAAGCTAGATGAATCGCTTTTGCAGCAATTGCGATTATTAGAACGCTGTTTACGACGTTTTGATTCTGAACAAACCCTCACTAATTGGGAAATGCGCCTAGAAGCGTTAATTGCTCATTTAGAACCGCAGTATCGGGAGAAGGTGGCAAAAAATCTGCATTTACCAGAGGATGGCATTAAACGTTTGCAAAATTTGGCTAAAGCCCAAACCCAGGTGAGGGAATTATTACCAACTTGTCAGCGTTCTAGTGAAATAGTGCAATTACTACGAAAGTATGATTTACCCATGCTGATTTTAATTGCTTTGCCCAGTCCGCGATCGCTCAGAAAGCAGATATGGCATTATCTCACAGTTTTAGCAAATGTGCAGCCAATCATTAATGGCAATGATTTAAAAAAATTAGGCTACAAACCAAATCCGAAATTTCGCCAAATGTTAGATGATTTACTCGCTGCTACTTTAGACGGAGTGATTAAAAATAGAACAGAAGCTAAAGAATTTTTAGCCCAGCATTATCCTCAATAAATTGTCTTCCACAGAGGTACGTTTTATGCAAATCCAAACACAAAAACGCCAGTACACCCCAGAAGAATATTTACAACTAGAAGAGACATCAGAATATAAAAATGAATATCTAGATGGAGAAATTGTCCCTATGGCTGGTGGAACTACCAATCACAACGAAATAGCAGGTAATTTTTATGCTAATTTCAAATTCAGAATGCGGGGTAAAAATTACAAAATTTACATGGGTGATGTCAAATTGTGGCTACCCCGTTATCACATCTACACATATCCTGATGTGATGATTATTCCAGGAGAACCAATATATGAAGGAACTGGAACTACGCCGACGGGGCGACAAACAAGGCTGAAAACAAGACAGTGTAAACAATGTAACGATTTATGGTAAAAAAAGATAGGTCAGGAATTGTCAATAAGACCTATCTAATGATAATGATACCTTTATTCTATCAAAAGCACTTAAAAAGTCAATTGAGTCTAGCAGAATACCTGTTTCTCCAAATTGTGGTGAACATCTTACAGTCAATTAAAAATGTGAATTTAGAAAGGTTAGCGAATGGAATACCTTTACCAATTAAATTTGAGAGTAGAAGAAAAAGAATACAAAGATTTCTCTCATTACCAAATTTAACAATTGAAAAAATTTGGTTTCCCATTATTAAAGAATGGTTATCAATATATTTTACGAATGAAGAAATAATTTATGTAGCAATTGATAGAACCAATTGGAGTCGGATAAATTTATTTATGGTGAGTGTCATTTGGGATAAAAGAGCATTTCCAATCTATTTTAAATTATTACCCAAATTAGGTAGTAGTAACATAGATGAGCAACAAAAAATATTGTCTCAAGTAATGCCACTTTTTCACAACTATAAAATATGTGTATTAGGTGATAGAGAATTTTGTTCTGTAAAACTCGCTAAGTACCTTCAATCCTTGGGTATATACTTTTGCTTGCGATTAAAAAAGAACGAATTTGTAGAGGTTGAAAAAGATATTTTTCAGGAATTAAACAATCTGGGATTAGAACCAGGAGTATCATTTTTTATTCAAGGTGTAAAGGTAACAAAGACTCGCGGTTTCATGAGTTTTAACGTTGCTTGTAAGTGGAAACGTAAAATCAACGGAGTAGCACCGAAAGAAGGATGGTTTATTTTAACGAATTTTGATGCGTTAGAATTGGCTATTTCTGCCTATAAACAAAGATTTGATATTGTTCGCCCTTGGCGTTCCCGAAGGGTAGAAATGTTTAGAGATTTCAAGAAAGGAGGCTATAACTTAGAGGAGACTAATGTAACTGGTGAACGATTTATTTCTCTAGTTTTATTGATAGCAATTGCTTATTCTTCAGCAACAATTCAGGGTCAAAATATCAAACGTAAAGGAATACAGAAATATATTGCTCGGATCAAAGAATATGGTCGAAGGGAACGGAGACATAGTAGTTTTTATATCGGCTTATATGGTCAAACTTGGGTCAATTTCAAGGATGTTTGTATAGATTTAGTCACGAAATTAATGAAATTAAATCGCAATAAACGTAAGTATTATCAACAAGGTCTAAGAGCTATGAAGCTTATAGAGTCTGTCTTGTAGCGGATTTTGTCCCCCCTTCAGGGAACTACGACTGTAACTAATCCTTTAATAATTGCCGAAGTATTATCTAAATCTACGGAAACTTACTATCAGACCAGGAAATTTAGATATTATCGTTCTCTTCTCACATTTCAAGAATATATTATGATTGACCAATATGAATATTTTGTGGAGCAGTTTCATAAAAATAATGATGGTCAATGGGTATTAACAGAGTATGAAACCCAAGATGCAGTATTGTCACTACAAACAATAGATTTTAAAATTCCTCTGAGTGATATCTATGAAGGGGTAAGTTTTGAATGAGATTAGCTTTCATCATAAATAGTCATACCAGTTCTGTATGAATATGCGCTGAATTAAGAATTACGAATTAAATAGTATCAGGGTCGATGTTTAACTCTCGCAGTTTTGCTGCTAAACGTTCTGCTGTTTCTTCAGGTGTCGGCACTAATTTACCAACTTCTGTAAAAAATCTCACTAGTCCCTGATGAACTCCCAGATATAAGCCTAGTTGATGACTCCACAAATGTCCTTGTTCATTTGGTTCTAGAGGTTGATATTCTCCATCTACTAGATGAAATCCTGCAAACTCTAATGTGTAGGGGTCAAACCAAAAATAATCCAGGGTACGGAAAGTATCTTGATAAATTTGTTTCTTTAATTCTTTATCAGTATTAGCTGTGGAATCAGAAAGTATTTCCACAATTACATGGGGATATTTGCCGTCTTCTTCCCAAACTACCCAACTTTTGCGGGTTTTGCGTTCCGTTCCCAGCACCACAAAAAAGTCTGGCCCCCGAAAGTCTTGTGATTTGCGTTGGTGTGGACTGTAGTAGATAGTTAGATTTCCCGCCGCATAAAAATCATTTCTGTCTCGCCACAGCCATTCCAGACATTTGAGAAGTAGAATTATTTGCCGTAGATGCAGTTCTGTTTCCAAGGGAGGTTCATCACTATATAAATCACCAGGAGGAAAGATAACATCTTGGTCAATGACTGATTGGGGAGCTAATTCTTGAGCAATGGTCATAGAATAAGTACGGCATCAAGTAGTTATGGATTTAGTTTAGCAGTTTTATAGTGTGCGATAGATTTAAATATTTTAGTTGAAATTTACAAGAAATATAGAATTTAATTTTTTATCGTTGTATTACAAAAGGGATGAGTTAGTTGGGCATTATCTAGAGTCCCCAATCCACCGTCTTCTTTTCTTGTTATGTGGTCTATGGAAATAGAGTTGATATGCAAGTAACCACCACATATTTTACATTTTGGAACCCCAGACAATGCCTCTCTTATAAAAGCAGCAGATTTATTTTCGCGTGAAAATTCTTTATTAGTAATATTACTATTAATATTTGGTTTAAGAGTTAAGTAATTGAAGGAAGCGTCAGCAATAATTTTCTTCATAACAAGGTTTTTCTCTGTTCCAGCTAAAAGCTCATTAATAATTATAATATAATAATCTCTGGTGTATTTAGCTCCATCAACGGCACTTCTTTTTTTCTGAACAATTTGTTGAATTAAGTATTCGTATTGCCAAATTATAGCTTCAAAATCAGAACGAATTTTTATAAACTTTTCAAAATAGTTATTTGCCTCAAAATGTAACATCAATGCAACTACGGCATAGAAAGCCCCTGTTTTATGACGGACTCCTGGAGTATAAAAATATATTATTGGATGTAAACCTAGAGAGGAAGCATGATTACTGTTAATTCTTCTGGCTATCTTTCTACAAGTATTTAAAAATTGTATCGTTTTTTCACCTGTTAAATCTTCAGTTAAATCCTTTTCATTATTTACATTATTTACTATC
>NZ_CAWQOY010000153.1:0-30770 GCF_963896525.1 Nodularia sp. LEGE 04288 | reverse complement strand
CCCCACTCCCCATCCAAAGAAAGGGGAAACTCCAGGATTTTAGCGTTGTATGCCGTGAGTGTGCGGTAATAATCGCTAAAGGCTGGAGTAATTAAAGTAGTTGCAGATAATGTTGCTAATTCCCTACCGGCTAAAGTAAGTAATTCTGCTGAACCGTTACCAGGCAAAATCCACTCAGGAGGCAGTTGATGAAAGCGACCCAGAGCAAGTCTTAGGTCACTGTAATCTGGATCAGGATAGTGTCTAAGATTACCAATTTGGGAATAAATAGCGGCGATCGCACTATTTGGTGGCCCCAATGGACTGATGCTGGCAGAAAAATCCAGAATAGCTTCAGGTGGACAGCCAGCTAGTGCTGCTGCCCAAACTAAATTTCCGCCGTGAACTGGTTGCCGCATCAAAAAGAGGTTCCCGAAAAAGTCATCTATTCTTTTGGTTCTTTTGGTTCTTTTGGGGGTGCAACCTTTTCTCTAAAGAGCTTACCAGCAGAGAAAGCTGGAACCCTGGTGGCAGGAATTTCCATCTTTTCATTGGTTTTGGGGTTACGACCTTCACGAGCCTTACGTTCGCGTGATTCAAAAGAGCCAAATCCTACGAGGGTTACTTTATCGCCAGAAGAGACAGCTTCAATAATCGTTTCCAAAGCCGCAGTTAAGACAGCATCGGCTTGTTTTTTGGTCACACTAGCCTTTTCAGACACAGCATCAACTAATTCACCCTTGTTCATATCAAACTCCTTGATGTTTACTTAAGATTCTTTACTGTTGCACCATGTGGCATCTTTAATTAATTCTCCAAACAGAGAATTACAAAAGTCGTCCTTTGGGAGTATTTACATAAAAATGGCTGTACATCCCATCGGCTCGACTTTTCAATGAATCATTCTAAGGTGTTGTAGCCTGAAGTGGATAGATGAAACCATTAATTTATATAGATTTCAGGATTTTTTGTGATTTTTCAGTGATTTTGGCAGATAAATTATACATAAAAATGTAAAAACACTGATAAAATGCCCTGACTCTCAATTTTCCATTTCCCATTTCCCATTTCCCAAAGAAGAAATCAAAACAGAATTGTGAGCAAAATCTGCCCAGAAAAACCGCATCTACACAGACAAAACCCGCCTACGCGGGTTTGAAATCCTAAATTTTCTATGAGTCCGCGCAGGCGATGAGACAGCGCTGCAAGAGGGAAACCCTCTATAAGCGACTGCGAAGCAGGAGGGACTACGTTTGTCTAGCTGCCATTCTTAATCTCCAGGGCTTCAGATTATCTAGGCATACTCAACCCACGCCGTTCAATCATTTGCCGTACCTCTGGGCTGGGGGTGTAGTCATAGCCATAAGCCGAGTTCTCAGAGTCATCCATGACTTGCGGTGTGAGCAACACAATCACCTCATTACGCTGGTTACTTCTGTTTGTTTTTCTAAACAGCGAACCAATCAGAGGAATATCACCCAAGATGGGTATCTTAGATACATTAGTTCTGTCTGTGTCTTGGATAATACCTGAAAGAATGAGCGTCTGACCATCTCGTAGGCGAACTACACCAGAATTCAGAGAGCGCTCGGAGACTAAAAATATTTGTTGACTACCACCACCGCCAACATTAATACTAGCCGGAGCTACGGGTGCTTTGACTACAGGAGCCACGGAGAGCGAGACAAAACCGTTATCGTCAATCCGGTCAACTTTGACTGCTAAAGTTAAACCTACTTGCTCTTTGTCCGCTGTAATTGTTTCTGTCGCCAGATTCGCATCACGAACGATTTCCCTGGTGATGTTACCCACTACTTCCTGTGTCAAGTTGACGTTAGCTGTTTGACCTTCCTGCACAATTAAGGTAGGGTCGGTCAAAATTTTAGCATTGCCATTTTGTACCTGAGCTTGCAAACTTGCCAGAAGACGTTTGGGATATTGGAATAAGCTAGGTAGACCAAATGTATATTCATCTGGAGTTGCAGGCGTAGTTTGAGGTACCAACCTAAAGGCAGTCGGTTCACCTGTCACAGGATCAATCGCACTTGGCACAATTTCAAATGTAGTTGTTCCTGGCCGTCCAGGAGTAAAATCTGTGATCCCCGGTTGTGTGGGATTGCCATTGGGATCTAAAGGTGGACTAGCCGATGGCCTGCCAGTTGTGGGGTTGAAAAAACCATCCCTCAAAAATGGTTCTCCCGTAATCGGATTCGCAATTATTGGTGTCTCAGTTACACTGTTTCTTGTTTCAGTACTAGTAGCTGGTCTAGAACCACCAAAATTCAAACTAGCAGCACCCTCATCACTGCTAAAGAAGTTATTACCAATTCCAAAGGAAAAACTAGCGTTTTGGTCTTGGGTGTTCAAAAGGTTAACATCAATAATTCTCACGTTAACTGCCACTTGACGACGGCGGATATCAAGCTGCGTGAGTTGAGCCATTGCCATATCAACTGTCCTGGGTGTACCAATCAAAGTCAGAGAATTGGTGCGCTCATCTCCTAATGCTTGTAAACCCCTCAGTAACGGCTTTGAGTCTTTAAAATCAGCCCGTTGAATTTCTAGTCTGGTTTCTGTAGTCGTCTGGGTTTGGGTGATAGGGTTAGCTCCAGCACCCACAGGTACAGCATTCACACTGGTAACTTGTCGTTCCCGGCTGACAGCACTTTCAGCGCCTAAACCAACTAAGTAGTTGAGGGCAACTCCCACAGTCACCTGATTGAGTCGCAAGCTACGCATAACTACATCGCGGGTAGCATTGGGTAGACTAGTCCCAACAAAAATCGTGCGTCCACTGCGATTACCTTCTAAACCACTGAGGCGCAAAACGTAGTTAAACACATCTTGCACTGGCTCATTTTCTATATCTAGGGAGATTGTTTGAGAAGTTGCCTGACCTTGACCAGCAGCACCTCCAGTAGCAGCACCTCCAGCAGCAGGTTTCTCACCTTCCACATAAGCCAAATTCATCCCAGCCGCACGAGCTAGCAATGACAAAACCTCGCGGACTGGTGCATCTCTCAACACTAAACGGGGAACACGTTCCTGAGTGCCTAAGTCAATAGTGCTAGGAGAGGCATCTGTATTAGAAACAGCGATATCTCCCACTGGTGGGGCGACGGCTCTGGGTAAGAAAGGCGGCGCTTGACTCACAGGTTGACTGGGGCTAGCTGTTGGCGCTGGTCTGCCGTCAATTGAGACTTCTGGGTTAGGAACCAGAACATCTGGGGTAGCTGGGGCTGAAGTCGCAGCAGAGGGCGTTGCGGTTGAGGCTGTGGTTGCAGATGGCGTAAAGCTGAGAGTAAGTTCATTGGCCTTTCGCACCACAGGTTGATTTGTGGGGATGTTATTACTACCAGTCACCATGACTCGGATGCTATTGGCATCAAGTTGGATAACTTCCACCGCAGCAATTCCCGCCGCCGGGTTATCTTGGCGAAAATTATTGCCTTGCGGTAAACGCAATTGAGTGTTAATAATATCTGAGACTAAAGCATTACCTCTTTTGGTTGTGAAAACTTGGGGACGCGACCCTGAAGAAGTTTGCAAAACAACGCTAATTCCACCATTAGCTGGATTGACCTTCACCCCTGTTACTTGAGCAATTTGGGCTGAGGCTGGTTGAGCTGCGATAAATACAAAAGCAGCAGCGCCTAAGATCACACTATTACCGTGAAGCTGTTTCACCGTTCATTCCCCATTATATAAAACACCTGTTCACCAACAATTTTTGAGTAGTAGTATTGATTTTTCTACTCAGCAGTCTATTTTGTAGGAGTTGCTGCTGCTGCTTCAGCCTCCTTAGCTTTAGCTGCAACTTCCTCTGGATTCAGTGGCATTAATGCCTGTAGTTCAAAAGACGTAGTAATGGGTGCTGGCCCTACCCGAATCACTTCTTCTTCCTCCCGTGAGTTAGTGGCAGGTTCAGGAGTTAATCTGGCTTGATAATCTTGAACTATCAACAACGGCTGCAAACGCTCAATATTACGCATAATTGATTGCGTTTGTTCAAAAGTTCCCTCAATTTCAACGTTAATACTACTGCGTTTCAATTTGCCATCAACAGTTGGTCCGAAAGAGCCATCATTAATTGGTTCTGATGGCTCTGAAGATGGCACAAATTTCTGGAGTTTGGCTCTGACTGCATTAGCCGGAACTTGAGCATTACCAGATTCAACTAAACGATTTATATCCAGTAATAGGGTATCTAAGGTGTTTTCATCAGCAAATAAACTTAAAACCTGGATGGTTTCCCGCTTTGCTTGGGCTAATTCCGCCTTTACTTGGTCAATTTCCTGAACGCTGGCTCTTTTTTGCTCAACTTGACCTTGCAAATCATTAGCTTGTCCTTGTCGCTGCTGGTAAATTTCCCATGCTGGCATTACCATGTTGAGGAGGATATATGCTCCTCCAGCAAGACCCAATAAACCGACAATAATGCCAATAATCTTGGGGGTGAGGGTAATACCAAAAATTACCGGGTAGGCTGGTGTTTCTGCGCCGAATTGCCCGCCTTGCTCACCAAAATTAAAATCTTGACTCATTGTCATTTTGAAATGACTCCTATTTCTTGCATACTGCGAATTCTACTGACTAATCCCACTGTGCCTTTTTTCTCTAGTTCCGGGATTAACTCAGAAGCTGGAACATTACTTACACTTGATTGAATTGTATATCTTACTACTTGGGGTAGTTTAATTTCTAGCTCATTACGAGATTGATTACTACCTGGTGGTATTGGTGCATCTACTAAGGTGGCTGTGGTAATTCTGCTGGCGGAGGATTGCAAGAATTTAGACTCTTGCAGAGTCAAGAGAAAATCATTAACATCGTTGAACGAACGAGCAAATCCGGTAATTTCCAATTCGTCTGCCGGATTACCTGCGGGCTGTCCTTGTGCTGCGGCAGTGGGTTCAATTTGCTTAACGGTTTCAATTTGCACTGTGGCTGGTATGCGATCGCGCAAATCTTGTAACATGGCAGACCAAGGACGGATCTGATCAAACACTGTCACTAAACCCTGTGTTTCCGCTTTAACTTGTTGTGTCTCCTCCCGGATTTTGTTAATATTACCAATCTCAATTTCTAATTTCTGGTTTTCCTGGTCTAATAGTGCTATTTGCTGCTCTAATTGACTATTTTTCGCCTGCAAAAACCACCAACTAGCCCCGAAAAAAACCGGGAAACACAGACCAATAGCCAATCCTATATACAATGGAGTAAAATCGTCGATTGGCAGTTGAAATTGGCTGCTTTTTTTGGTCTTTTCTTGGTAACCTGCGCGATCTTTAAGAAAGTTAACATCTAAACTGTACATTTTTTTACACCTCCCGCATTCCCAGACCAAGTATGATCCCTAAGCCAGAACGTTGTGCTAAGGGGTATTTTTCTTCATCAACTTGCAAAGACAAAGATCCAATTGGATCAATTTGGACAGTTGGTAAGCCCAATCTTTGAGTGAAAAACTCATCTAGCTGTTGCAGTCCGCCTCCTGGGCCTGCTAAGAAAATCTGCGCCACTTCCAGGTTTTCACTTTGACTGAGGTAAAAATCGATAGAACGGCGCAGCTCATCTGTGAGTTCTCCTAAAACTCTCAACAAAGCTGCCATACTAGGATTGACTTCAGTTACTCCAGTCTGCCCACCATCAAGAGGAGTTGCCGGAATCACCATTCCCTGTAACAATGACATATCTCGTGATGTAGGTAAACTCATAGCCCTAGAAAGAGCCATTTGCATTTGATAAGTACCAATAGGCACGCTGCGCGAAAATTGCGGCACTCCATTAATCACAATGGCTATCTCTGTACTGTCGAACTCTATGTCAACTAATACCGCCGCCTCTTGCAGCCCGAATTGCCGCAGTTGATCACGAATAGTCCGAATCAGGGCAAAACTGTTAATCTCTAAAATATCGACTTGCAATCCTGCCTGTTCAAAAGTATTAAGATATGTATCTGTGACATCCTTGCGGGTGGCAACTAACAACACCTGTACTTTCTCAATGCCATCCTCATCGACAAAATACCCAAGTTTTTGATAATCTACATCAGCTTCTTCACGGGGATAAGGTAAATACAAGCCGGCTTCATGGTTTAATACCATCTCCCGTAATTCTTTCTCGTCCAACTCAGCTGGTATGGGGATCAGACGGACGATGGAATGTTGTCCTGGTATGGCGGTAGCCACACGAGAAGTCTTGATTTTACTCTCAGCCAGTGCTTGCTGAATTAATTGCGCCATTGTGGAGATGTCGATAATTTGACCATCGATAATGACTCCTTCGGGAACCGCTACCGATGTCAGGGATTCTAATTTCAAGCCTTGGCGCTGCTTGCGTAGCTGAACTACATTCACCCGTTCTGGTGCAAGTTCAATCCCCACCCCTTTATAAAATTTGGTCAACAGATTATTGAAGCTTTTCACCACAGTTATGCCAGTAGACTGCTCAATGTAAATTTTAAATGATACTAAAGAATTTTCTCAGGAATAAGTAACTCATTTAGCCTATAATCTCGACAATTCTGCATAACTTTTTCACCCCGATCAAGCGTAATAATACTGTTAAGATGATGCAATTGCGAAAATTCAAACAACTGGCTACTTGGGCATTCATTGGCTTATTAACCAGTTGGATGGTAAGTTGTAGTGCTGCAAATGTTGGTACAAATACACAACAACCTGCTTCAGGAGAGGCAACTGTTGAGTTTTGGACAATGCAACTCCAACCCCAATTTACTGAGTACTTCCAAAGCCTAATTGCGAATTTTGAAGCTCAGAATTCTAGTATAAAGGTTAACTGGGTGGATATACCCTGGTCAGCCATGGAGAACAAAATTTTAACAGCTGTTTCAGCAAATACGCCACCTGATGTTGTTAATCTCAATCCAGTTTTTGCTTCCCAACTAGCGGGACGAAATGCCTGGTTAGATTTAGATCCAAAAATCTCTAATGAAGAACGTTCCTCCTATCTACCGAATATCTGGAAAGCCAGCACCCTGAATGGTCAGAGTTTTGGTATTCCCTGGTACCTCACTACACGGTTAACTATTTATAACACTGATTTATTAAAACAGGCAGGTATAACTCAACCACCAGCAACCTTCGGAGAATTAGCAGATGTGGCCCAGCAAATGAAAGATAAGACGGGCAAATATGCCTTTTTTGTGACTTTTGCACCGCAAGATTCCGGTGAAGTTTTGGAATCATTTGTGCAAATGGGAGTCACCCTAGTAAATACCGAGGGTAAGGCGGCTTTTAATTCTCCAGAAGGTAAAGCAGCCTTTCAATACTGGGTAGATTTGTATAAAAAAGGGCTACTACCCAGAGAATCCTTAACCCAAGGACATCGCCATGCAATTGATTTATACCAATCTGGACAAACGGCATTTTTAGCTTCTGGGCCAGAGTTTCTGAAAACAATTGCTACTAATGCGCCCCAAATTGCCGCAGCTTCAGCTATAGCCCCGCAATTAACTGGTGATACTGGCAAAAAAAATGTGGCGGTGATGAATGTAGTTGTCCCCCGCGCTAGCAAACACCCCGACGCTGCTGTGAAATTTGCTTTATTTCTCACCAATGATGAAAATCAGCTAGCCTTTGCAAAAGAGGCTAATGTCTTACCATCGACAATCAAAGCCCTGGGAGATAGTTACTTTAAAAATGTTCCTGATACGGCTTCAACGGTAGAAAAGGCGAGAATTATTAGTGCTGAACAACTGCAACAAGCAGAGATTTTAACCCCAACTTTGAAAGATTCTAAACGTCTGCAAAAGGCAATTTATGAGAATTTGCAAGCAGCAATGTTAGGTCAAAAAACTGTGGATAAAGCTTTGGAAGATGCGGCACAAGAATGGGATAGTCGGGTATGAAGAGGCAGGGGAGCAGGGAGCAGGGAGCAGGGGGGATTTGGAAATTACTTTACTCTCCCGACTGCTTCATAACCTTTCCTCTTTTCTGACAAAGTGCTGAATGCGGATTGAATAAAATACACCAACCTCACCCCCAGCCCCTCTCCTTATCAAGCCGTGTACACACAAGTGATCGAATCGCCCCCTAACCCCCAATTCTGGGGGAACAAGAATTTTCAAAGTCCCCCAAACTTGGGGGATTTAGGGGGCTAAACAGGCTCAAACGCAGACAGGCAAGATTTGTGTGTACACCGTAGCCTTATCAAGGAGAGGGGAGACGACGTACCTACGATTTTCTCGTGATTAGTGGTAAATTACGGCGAAATAGTGAAAAAATGCCCGATTAAGTAGAGAGAACCACACAAAACCACTTGATGATTGGTGGAAGTGAAAGCTGCTTCTAGGGCTGAGGATAAGTCTGGATGAGTTTGACAGATGGATAATTCTGGGCAAATTTCACGAGCTATTTTGGCTAGTTCCAGAGGGTTGGCTGAACTATGATCGGGTACTGGTACGAGATATAATTGTTCAGGCGACGATGCTCCGCCCGCCGGAGGCGATCGCAATAAAGCTCGAAAAATGTCATGATGCTCTTTAGTAGAAAGCATTCCCATGATCCAAGTTATTTTAGGGGTATCTAAGCTATCGAGATAATCTCGCAGTGCGTGGGCTGCGGCTGGATTATGAGCGCCATCAATTAATAATTTGTGGTGGTTCCAAGTCACCCATTGCATTCGCCCCGGCCATTGCGTTTTGCCCATACCGTTGACAATGGCCTCTGGCGAAATTTCCCAACCTTGTTTTTGGAGAATTTCTACAGCAGCTAAAGCCAAAGCAGAATTAGTTAATTGAATTTGTCCCTGTAATGGCAAAGGATATTTAATTGTTGGGGAATTTTCCAGAGTTTGATATTCAGCCCATCCGGGAGCGATTTCACGAGCTGGTGGAGGCGCAATATAGGAGGATTCTAACTCTTGAGCGCGCGATCGCACAACTTTTTCCGCCTCTGCTGGCAATTGTCCCACGACAACCGGACACCCAGGTTTAATAATCCCGGCTTTTTCCCTAGCAATATCAGCAACAGTCGGTCCTAGTTGTTGCCAGTGTTCCCGGCTGATTGACGTAATTATTGTCACTAGTGGCTGGTCAAAAACATTAGTCGCATCCAAACGCCCTCCTAATCCCACCTCCACCACGGCCACATCGACTTTAGCTTGAGCAAAATACAACCAAGCTGCTGCGGTAATCACTTCAAACTGAGTCGGGTAATCATCATCAGGTTGAATAGCCTCTTGGACTTGTAGAATTAATTGGCTAAATTCCTCAGCAGAAATTTGCTGTGTATTGATGCAAATACGTTCTGTCCAATGGACTAAATGAGGAGAGGTATAACATCCTGTCCGATAACCAGCCTCAGTCAGTACAGAAGCAAGATAAGCACAAACTGAACCTTTACCGTTAGTGCCGGCAACATGAATGACTGGGACTTGGTGGTGAGGGTTGCCGAGATTTGCCAACAGTTTGAGAATGCGCGACAGTCCCAGATGAACGCCGAAACGCTGAAAGGGTTGGAGTAAAGAATTAATATCCACAAAAAGATCAAAGAAAAGAGGGAAATTTAGCCCAATTAACAACAGGACTTACGCAAAATTATGAAAAAACGAACCACGAAGGACACAAAGGACACGAAGTTAAGAGAGTTTCACAGAGTTCTTGCGTAAGTCCCATAACAAAACCGGCTACCCTGAATTAGGGAAACAGCCGGTTTGAGATGGATGATTTTGATTAAGTTTACGCTTCTTTGTTCAAAAAGTTTTGAACTTGTCTTAAAGCTGCGGCACCAATGTTAAACACAGCCCAAGCACCAGCAATGGCAATTGGTGCAACAACGATCGCAATCCGGTAATCGATATCCATTTTTAGAACCCCTCTTTTAAGTGAAAATTAAAGTTTTATCAACTGCTCTCATTTTTATTTTTAGCTGAATTGGTGAATTTTTCCAATCCTATCTGCAAAAAAATATGTGAACTTTTGCCGAAGCTGACCCCAAGCTCATGCTAAAAATCGGGGCTGTCAGGCAATTAACAAGATATTTTTATTTTACAATATTTGGCGCTATTTCTTTTGGTGAAAGCCGATATCACTTGCTTTTCCGGCATGAACCAAAGCTAACTTTTTGTAACGTTCAGCGTGTTCAATCAGTTCTGCGGCTTCGTTTTCTGGAATTTGGCGCAACACTTTACCGGGAACACCGACAACCAGGGACAGGGGAGGAACATTTTTAGTCACTACTGCGCCAGCACCAATAATGCTACCATGACCCACTGTTACCCCGTCTAAAATAATTGCGCCAATGCCAATTAAGCTGCCACGTTCAATGTAGGCTGAATGTATGACGGCACGATGCCCGACGGTGACATGATTTTCTAAAATTGTTGGTAAACCGGGATCACCATGTAAAATTGCTCCATCCTGAATGTTTGTACATTCGCCAATATCAATTCGTTCGACATCTCCCCTCACCACTGCACCATACCAAATGCTGGCCCCGGCTTGAATGTTGACGGAACCTATGACTATAGCGTTGGCGGCGATGAAGGCTGCTGGAGAAAAATCGGGAGATGGCCAGTAAGAAGCTGTAGACACGATAGAATATGAATATGGTACCCAGGAACACTCTTTGAAACTCTCAACTTTGAGGCTGGTTGCACAACCAGGATATCACGGTGTCAAATCTCTAAACTGAGTCAAATGCTTGTGAAAATTGTTCACGCTGTAACTACGTTTCTTTGCAGCCACGAGCAAGCCTTCAAATATAGAGGACCGAATGTGTAAAATCCAACTCACTGGTGCTGGTGAAGATGAAACTATGTATGTACGCACTTCATGATGAATCCAGGTTTGCAGTACCCCATATTTGGCGCTGACATTCAGTGTCCCCACTGTCGTCAGACTATTCCGGCGCTGACACTCACAGATACCTATTTGTGTCCCCGTCATGGTGCTTTTGAGGCTGACCCTAAAACAGGAGAATTAGTTCATCTACAGTCGGGTCGTCATTGGCGACGCTGGAATAATGAATGGTATAGACAGCATACCCATCCGGATGGGATTCGCTTTGAAATCCACGAGGCACTGGATAAGCTATACACTCAAGGTTACAGAGCTACACGGGTAATTATTGCTATACGTTATCAGGAATTGATGAGTGGCTATTTGGAACGCAGCACTCCTTGGCGTTCTGGACAGCCGGAAGCCACTTATGCACGATTATACGGCTTACCTGTGGATTTTAGTCCCGATGCTGCGGAAGACCCTTGTTGGGATGTGATTAATTTTGATTTGGAAAAGGAGCCTGGTGTCCCTGTACGCTACCCCTATTTCCGATTATTTGAGTAAATCAGCAGTTATCAGACATCTCCGACAAAGAATGTAGGGACAATTCATGGATTGTCTCTACAAGGGTTAAACGAAAAAGTATATTTAAATGCGGTCGATGTCTATTGGTCGTTTAACCTAATGACTAGGTGACTAATGATTTACCCTGAGCGTAGCCGAAGGGCTAATGACTAAATTATGCACCACGCTTCGATTCGGACTGCGAATATTCATCAAGCGATCGCCTTTTATGAACAGTTAGGGTTTACAGTTTGTGAACGCTTCACTACAGGCTATACTCTGGCTTGCTGGATGGAAGGACTGGATGGCAGAATTGAATTAATCCAAATTCCTGAACCCAAACCAGCACCGGATGCTTTTGCCGATGAACATTATGTCGGCTACTATCATCTGTCTTTTGATTTAACGGAAATTACATCAGATTTACCTAGCTGGTTGACAAATTTACAATTACGTGTAGAGGCTGTGGCAGATTTACCACCCCTGAAAATACTTTTGCAACCGACACAGCAGCAAATAGGCGATCGCATTTGGGAGGTAGCTTTTATTGCTGATACTGATGATTTACCTCTGGAATTTATTCGGTGTTTGGCTAAACTTGATAATTCGTAATTCGGGTTTACAGATGTCGCTTTGTTTTAGAGAATTGGTATAAGGCAGAATGTAAACTTTGCCATTGTGATATTTGTTAGGACTATATAATAATGACTTGGTTATTTAGAAGATTTTATAAAAATTTATACCGTTGCTTTCCTGTGAAAGTGCGATCGCTGCGGCGGATAACTGTAGTCTGTTTTTTGCTATGCCTGGGTTTGGTGAATAATAATCAAGCGATCGCCGCTAATGCCACAGACAATTTATTGCAGCAACCAGCCACAGAAATCACAATTAGTTTAGGTAATTCTGCCAACGAACTCAAATTTGAACCCGATCATTTAGAATTTGTCCCCGGTAAACGCTATCTACTGCGCCTCAAGAATCCCAGCCAATTAAAGCATTATTTCACCGCCAAGGACTTTGCAGATGGTATCTGGACACAAAAAGTCCAAGCAGGCAAAGTAGAAGTCAAAGGCGCAATTCATGAACTAGAACTGAAGCCTGGTGGTGAGGCGGAATGGGTATTTGTGCCGATGAAACCAGGAAGCTATAAATTACACTGTGCAATCCCAGGTCATACAGAAGCAGGTATGAAAGGTGAAATTGCGATCGCCTCCGGCGGGGCGTAGCTCATCGCCAACTAGAGAGTACCTCTTCCCAGTCCCCAATGCCCACAATTAGCAAAGCTTGGAGCAAAAATAAGTTAACTTAAATATAGATATAGTTTTTCAATTAAGAAAAAATGCTGCAACTTTAGCAGTAAAACACCAGTAATTATTAATTCAGCATGAACATTCTCACTAACTTGCTCTCTCAAAAAACTCAGGATAAACCTGCAAAAAAACAACGCCGAGGTATTGAAATTAAATCGCCGCGTGAAATTGACATTATGCGGCAATCAGGAAAAATTGTGGCGACTGTACTCAAAGAAATTTCTGAGATGGTCCAGCCAGGAATGACCACGGCAGATTTGGATGCTTATGCTGAAAAACGTATCCGCGAAATGGATGCTACACCCAGCTTTAAGGGATATCACGGTTTTAAAGGTTCTATTTGCTCCAGTATTAATAATGAAGTGGTGCATGGCATCCCCAATGCTAAAAAAGTAATTCGGACAGGGGATGTATTAAAAGTCGATACAGGCGCTTATTATCAAGGTTTTCATGGTGATTCCTGCATTACAATTGCCGTGGGTGATGTCACACCAGATGCAGCAAAATTGATTCGTGTAGCTGAAGAAGCTCTTTTTAAAGGTATTGAACAAGTCAAAGCCGGGACTTATTTACTTGACCTGGCGGGAGCCATAGAAGACCATGTAAAAGGAAATGGTTTCAGTGTAGTTGAAGAATTTACCGGACATGGTGTTGGTCGTAATCTACACGAAGAACCTTCTGTTTTCAACTTCCGCACCCGTGAAATGCCCAATGTGAAACTGCGCGCCGGAATGACCTTGGCAATTGAACCAATTTTGAATGCAGGTTCTAAGCACACCAGAATATTATCTGACAGATGGACGGCTGTAACTGTAGATAATTCACTATCAGCGCAGTTTGAGCATACAGTTTTAGTCACAGAAACAGGTTACGAGATTTTGACAGACCGCACAAAAGTTTAATAAAAATCTCCGACAAAGAATGTAGAGACGTTGTATACAATGTCTCTACAAGGGTTGACCAAAGCAGCATATTTGAATTCTGTCGATTTCTGATGATCAAATAAGTCCCTAAATCGAAAATACTCGCTGCGCTGCGTACGCTTCGCTAACCGAAATCTAAAATTCGCAAGCCCCTAGATTTATCTGTGGAATAAATCTAAAATCTAAAATCTAAAATCCAAAATTGTATGACTCAAGCCATAACCCAGCCCAAAGTAGTAACTTATGCAGAGTTTGTAGAGTTGAAACCTGAAGGTAGACCCTATGAATTACATGATGGAGTAATTGTTGAAATGCCACAGCCATTAGGAGAACATGAAGATATCGGAGGATTTTTGACCCTAGAAGTATCTGTGGAGATTAAACGGCTAAATCTTCCCTATACTATCCCTAAACAAGCATTAGTTAAACCACCGGAAAGCGAATCAGCTTATTTACCAGATGTTTTGATATTGAATCGGGCTAACTTGGTAAATGAACCTTTATGGAAAAAACAATCAACGGTTACTCAAGGTGCATCAGTACCATTGGTGATTGAAGTCGTTAGTAGTAATTGGCGAGATGATTATTACAAAAAGTTAGCTGATTATGAGGAAATGTGTATTCCTGAATATTGGCTAGTGGATTATCTAGCTTTAGGAGCAAGGAAATTTATCGGTAATCCCAAGCAACCCACTATTTCCATATACCAACTAATTGAAGGTGAGTATCAAGTTAGTCAGTTTCGAGGAAGCGATCGCATTCAATCCCCAACCTTCCCAGAGTTAAATTTGACCACTGACCAAATTTTTCAAGCTGGAAATAATGCGTAGTTTTTACAGATAAAAAAAGGCTAGCTACAAGATATTTCTAATCTTTAATAATTATATTAATCCCTGCATAACTACTTTTATAACTAGGAAGTATTTCTTGAGCTTGTTGATAAACAGATGTACTTTTAGGAATATTTTCTAATAAATTGATTGCTTGTTCTAATTTGGATTTTGCTTGCTTTAAAGCTAACAGTGACTGAGGTGAATTGCGGACAAAAAATGTAGCTTCTGTGGCTAACTTTTGGGCTGTTTGTAAATTTTCTGTGGCTTTCTTTTCACTTATAGCTCTTTCTTTGATAGCGATGCGGTTCAGGCGATAGTTGACCAACCTACCAGTAGCTGGAGTATATACAGATGTTCCTTCAGGGATACTGGCTAATAAGTCGATAGCTTTTTCCCATTTGGTTTCTGCTTGTTCCCAGACTGTAACAGGATGCGGCGCATTTTTCCCTAGAGATGAAGCTTCTAGACCAAGTTGGAGAGCAGATTTAAAGTTATTCGCTGCGGTTTCCTCCTGATTATGACTCAAGATGATTTGCTGAAAATATGGAATTTTGTTCTTAATCATCCAGCTACCAAACATTAAGAAGACGAAACTGGAAGCTATAATAAAAATAGGATGAAAGATTTTGGGAAATGTAGAGTTTGATATTACTTTAGCTTGATGCTTAATCACGGGTTTTGGCTGAGTTGGTTGGGCAGAATTTCTCAGCGATGCTTCTACCTGTTTCCTGAAAGTGTTAATCTTGATAATTAAATCATCAACGGTTTCCTGTAATTGTGCATATTCCTGGAGGATATCGGTTAATTCTTGAAATTTACCATTACTAGATATAATTAATTCTTGCTCATCATCCCACCATTCTAAGCTGAAGCCGGATGTCCCATAAAAAGATGATACGCCTAGCAGAATTGTGAAAAAATTAGGAGTGCTATTAATAGGATGAAAAATATGATTTAATTTTTCTTTGACCTGCAAAGCTTCTGTTTGAGCATTCTTGATTTCCTGGAGTTGCTTTTGTAAAATATCACGACTGGTCAATGCTAAGTTAATTTTTAATTTTTCACTAAGTTTTTCAACTTGAGCCGATAAGTTTGCATGGTTCCGATGAGAATTTAGTTGATTGACTAATTCAGAGTTATTTACAATATCTGCGGATATTACATGAAGCAGATCACCCCATTCAATCCAATAATCGATTTTTGATTTTAAGTCATTAATTGATATTTCTGTATCTGGATGTCCAAATTTTGCGTTAATATATTTGTCTCTAGGATTAATATTTGCCTCTACTGCACAAATATGAGGAAGAAACAGACTGGCTACTGTACCCAGAGGAGGTAACCTATGAATTGCATAATTCTTAAGTTTGGCAAATTTGAGTTCTAGAATAATGACTTTTTGCAAATGACGTAGTTGTTCCTGAATATTATTGATCAGGTCAACTTGTTGCATAATTTCCTGTGAATTACCAAGCTTCAATTTCAAACTCTGAATAAGTTGCGGTAGTTGATTAACAATTTTTTCTAAGTTATCCATAAATATCCCTTGGGGATTTGTCGAAAGTTTATGCGAAACAATTAAAATAACTATGCAACGAGTTGATCATTGGAGTAAGAGTCTAACCCGCATAGTGATTGATTGACAAATTTTAGGATATATAAGATTTATGGTTCCCGAAAATTAGATTAAAGTAACAATTTGCGGGGAAATTTTCCCTCACAGACAAGATAGCCCATCAACTAACCTATGAATGAAATTGATTTAGCTTTTACCCCAGCACTAGAATTGGCGAACTTAATTCGTCGTCGGGAAGTGTCGCCCTTAGAGTTGGTAGAATTATATTTACAGCGGATTCAGCTATTGAACCCCCAATTGGGAAGTTATTTTACGGTGTCAGCAGAATTGGCGATCGCCGATGCTAAAGTCAAAACTGAGACACTGACAACCACCTCAGAATTACCGCCATTTTTCGGTGTGCCGATTTCCATTAAAGACCTCAATGCTGTGGCAGGTATACCATGTAACTACGGTAATTCGGCATTATTACAAAATATCCCTAACTACGACGATGGGGTAGTGACTCGGATTAAGCAAGTTGGATTTATTATTCTCGGTAAAACTGCCACCTCAGAATTAGGTTCTTTTCCTTACACTGAGCCTACAGGCTTTCCCCCAGCTAGAAATCCCTGGAATTTAGCATACACTCCCGGCGGTTCCAGTGGTGGCGCAGCAGCAGCAGTCGCAGCCGGATTATGTGCGATCGCACAAGGTTCTGATGGTGGCGGTTCAGTGCGGGGGCCTGCGGCTTGCTGTGGTTTAGTAGGCATCAAACCATCACGGGGTAGAGTGACTCATGCACCCGTAGGAAATCGCGTGGGGGGAATTGCTACCAATGGACCGATTGGGCGGACTGTGGCGGATGCAGCAGCCCTTTTAGATGTCATGTCTGGCTACGTCACTGGTGATCCTTGCTGGTTACCCGATCCGGAACCTTCATTTCTCGCCGCTACCACAGAAAAACTCGGTAATTTACGAATTGCCTTTAGTACAAATATTCCTCCCTTGGGCGAGGCTGACGCTAATTGTCAGCAAGGGGTACTGCAAACCGTCAAATTATTAGCAGAATTTGGTCACACCATAGAAGAGAAATGCCCGGATTTCAGTGCTTTAGTGGCACCATTTCAAACCGTCTGGCAAGGTGGGGTGGCGGCTTCAGGACTCCCCATTGAGGCATTACAGCCAGTGAATCGTTTGCTGTTCTCGCGCACAGGTTCCGTGGGTGAATACCTCCGCGCCGTTTCCCAAATGCAAATTGTATCCCGGCAAATTGTGGCGTTTTTCGATACCGTAGATGTACTGGTATTGCCCGTTTATCTGCATTCACCTATCCGGGTGGGAGAATGGGCTAATTTGAGTCCAGAAGAGACATTCCAAAAAATTGTCCACTGGGTAGCACCTTGTCCAGCTGCTAACGCTACGGGACAACCGGCGATCGCAATTCCTGTAGGTTTTGATAGTAATGGCTTACCCATGAGTGTACAGCTAATCGGCAAACCAGCGGCTGAAGCTACTTTAATCAGTCTGGCGGCGCAACTAGAAGCCGCAAACCCTTGGATTCAACATCGCCCAGCCTTGGCAATATCAGCTTAATTATGCAGGCATCTTTAGTACAACTCTCACAAATTATCGTGTTTGCCGGGTTAGAAACCGCAGACAAGGTAAAATTGCAACCTGACACCCTGGTGCAAGGATACAGCAAAGGAGAGATTATTCTGCATGAAGGCGATCGCCACCTACGAAGAATGCCTGCGGTTAATTAAGAGTTTAAATTCCGTAGTTGCCTATAGTCGGGGTGGTAAAATCATTATATTGGATAGTGAGAAATTAGAGGCGATCGCTTCTGGAAATATAGATGATTAAACCATAATTGTCGGGTGTGTTGTCGCGCAGCACAACGCACCATCTTAACTAGAAACAAATCACAACACAAACAACAATCATATCAGAAGAAACCTAATAAAGTAGAAAATTATCTGCGTTTATCTGCGTCCATCTGCGTTTAATTATTACTGCTTGTACCTCACTTGAATGGGAATTGCTATATCCTACTTCAGACAACTGCTAAATTTAACCTATCTTGTTCACGAGATGCGACAACTAGAACTAAACAGAGTGCAGCCACAGCTTTTTGCCATTCTTGCTTGATTTGCTCATCTTCCACACCTGCAAACACTCCTACCAAGCGAGGAATAGCAGCTTCTAAAGCCAGACGAGGAACTGGACGGTGTAACTCCACTAAACGAATTAAACTTTCTTGATTATTTACAAAACCAATTACCCATTTTGTTGTATGGTCAGGACTATCAGGAACGCGCTTCACCCCTAACTCGTGTTTCAGCCAGTGGTAAAAAGGCGGTAATTCTTTAGCTAAAACTGCCCCGGCTGTAGGTAAAGTTTCCCTCAGTAAATTGGTATCTAAACTATCTAGTTTTGCTTGCAGTTCCGGTGAATTGAGCAACTCAATGAGTGATATTGTGAACATAGCTTCTAATTGAATTTGAGAAATATCTAAATATTGGGTGAAAGTTGAAATTAACATTGACATTTGGTAAAACTCCTATTTATCTATTTTTTCAGAAAGTGTGAGGATAAAAGCTAATTTTTCTTCTGCTTTCAAGGCATGGGGTGCATGAGCAGGTATAAAGATAAAAACTCCAGGTTCAAGTGTAACATCTTTACCTGATAAGGTGAGTAAACCTCTGCCTTCCAAAACATTAACAGTCGCATTGCGAGTCGAAGTATGCTCAGAAATTTCAGTTGTAGCTGCTAAACAAAATAAAGTGTATTGACAAGCTTTATCTTGAGTTATGACTTTGCTGAGAACACCAGCACTAGATATTCAATTTGTTCTCGCAGTTGGGTAATTAGAGATTTGTTAATTGTTGTTTGATTATTCATATTTTTGTTATTTGTTGGACTTTTATTTGAGATATTTTTAGAAAAAATACCAACTCTGTATGATAGCTTGCGTGGAGTAGTCATTGAAGGAATTAAATCTTTTTCCACTCGTGGTCAAGGATAGCGTAAATCAAGCTATCGTACCATTTACCTTTGATCAATTCTTTTTCCTGTAGACGACCCTCACAGCGCATACTGTTTTTTTCTAATACCCGCACAGAACTTAAATTTTCTGCAACGCACCATGACCAGATACGATGGATTTTCAGTTCTTCAAAGCCGAATTTCAAAATAGCTCGTGCTGCTTCCGTAGCATAACCGCGTCCCCAATATCGACTATCCAGTTCATAACCAATGTTTGCTTCCTTTAGTTCCATATCATTGATACGGACACCACAATTGCCAATCAGATGATTTTCATCTTTGAGGACAACAGCCAACTGAAACTTTATTCGTGGACGTTCTTTTTGCTGATTAATAAACATCTGAACAAATTCACGAGCATCGGTCTGTGTAAGGTGAGTCCAGTTGTAGTAACGCAAGTATAAAGGATCTGATTGATAGGCAAAAACTGCTGGCCAGTCAGTATCTACAAACTCACGCAGTAACAGACGTTCTGTTTCTAGCTTCATTTATTTATCTTTTACAGTTTGCACCTTGGGGAGTAGCATCGGGGTAGAAGGTAACTATCGCTTTTTGTCTCCGCACAAAAACTTTAGGAAAAGTGGTTCCAGTATCCCGGTCTCGCACATTAAAAATACACGCTCCCTCAGAATTTTCTTGCAGTTTAAAAATTTGGGTCGCATCTATAAGCAATTCTTCAGCATTACTCAGATAGCTATAGCCTTTAATCACATCTGTAAATGTGCGGTTTCCTTGTTTAATCACAACACCCATTGTATAAATTACACCAGAAACAACTTCCTCACGCCGCTGATTATTCGGTAAGCGTCCGCCAATTCCCTCATTTTGTAACTGTAAATATCTACCATAAAAATGCAAGCCACCAATATCATCAGCGCTCTTGAGTTCACCACAAAAAATATGTTCAAATCCCCGATTCTTAAACCAGATATCCGTTAAATCTGCGATAAATTCGGTTTTATTTCTGCGTCCCGGACGGAGTTCGCCGCCGCTAACTGTCTGAAGTTTCTGTAATACACCTGGGTAATCAGACAACAACTGTTTAAATTGATTGGGAGTGACTTTTGTGCCGATGGGACCGCAGATTTTGAGGACAGCTTTGTCAAAGGAATTTAGCTGTGGAGGGGGTGGCGTAATGTCTAATTTCTGCCCTCTGGGGAAACCTACAGGAACCGGATTATTTATATTATCGAAAAATGGCAGAAGTCCGGTTGCTGGCTGAGACTGGGCTTGTACAGCATTTTGCATCCCCAGAAAGCAAGCTAGGAATAATAAAGTTAATTGACTCCCTAGCCTTTGAGATAGCAGCTTGACAGGGTTACGGTGCATTTTTGGCATATGTTGTGATTGGTATGCTGACTTTGAGGGGAATACTGAAGTTATGAGTTAAGTCTTTTATATACCAAAATTGATGAAAATTGTCGAAGAAACGCCCACTCGATTACGGCTCCAGCACCTACCGATTCGCAGATGGCTGTTTGGGGGATCATTTTTTATTGGCTGTTTGGGTTTTCTGATTTACTGCTTGTTTTTTGATTTTGCTACCGCCAGACTCACTTGCGAACGCCCTTTACCTAGCGAAATGAATTGTGAATTGAGGCAGTTTAGTTTGCTGGGAAGGAAACAGAGGCTGAGAATTTTTGATATTCAGAACGCATATGTGAAGACTACTAGACAGAGCCGGAGTACACATTATCACGTTGTCATTCTGACTTCTGTGGGAGAACGGGATCTGATATCTGGTCAGAGCTATGGCAAAAATCAGCAAGATTCCCAATTAATTAACAATTATATTAATTCTGGGCAAAGGTTTTTATTACTAGAACAAAATCAACGTCAATCGATGTTGTTCAAAAATTTATGTCTGTTAATTGGGATGGCTATTGGTGCTTTTGAATTGACAGCGCCGGTGAGTAATTGTATTTTCTATAAAAGTCTGAATCAGGTATTTATTGAGCGTAAAAGTTTACGTGTTCAGAAAATTATCGAGGAACCGCTAGAAAAGATTCTGCGTTTGGAGATTCAAGATAAGCAATTTAAATACGGTAGACAATACCGCGCTGTGATTGTGCTGCAATCTTACGAAGAGATTCCAATTAATCCAGAATATACTGATGAAAAAAACGTCTACTCTACTGTAGCTAGGATAAAATCTTTTCTTGGTTATTTCTAGTGAGGAATAACAGCATATTTCATTTGAGTGAAGTACACAAGGGCGGGCAGGATGCCCACCCCACAAGATTTATAATATTAAGGTGTGTACTTCATTGACTTGCAAAGCGCTGTGAGTTTTAATTTCAGGGCTGAAGCCCTCACTACAAAGGTTGATTAAACTTTCTTTAACCAGCTAAACATGGCGCGTAAGTCTTTACCAACTTCCTCAATGGGATGTTCGGCTTCTTGGCGGCGCATGGCGGTAAATCCTGGTTTACCTGATTGATTTTCTAAGACGAATTCCCGTGCAAATTGCCCAGATTGAATTTCGCTGAGAATCTTCTTCATTTCAGCTTTGGTGTTGGCGTTAACAACGCGAGGTCCACGGGTGTAGTCGCCATACTCAGCAGTGTTAGAAATGCTGTCGCGCATTTCGGCTAGTCCGCCTTCTACAACCAAATCAACAATCAGTTTGACTTCGTGAAGACATTCAAAGTAAGCCAATTCTGGTTGATATCCAGCTTCGACTAAGGTTTCAAATCCGGCTTTAATTAAGGCGCTTAAACCACCACACAATACTGCTTGTTCACCAAATAAATCTGTTTCGGTTTCTTCGCGGAATGTGGTTTCGAGTATACCGGCGCGTGTACCACCGATACCTCTAGCGTATGCCATTGCGCGATCGCGTGCCTGACCACTAGCATCTTGATAAACTGCAAACAGCGCTGGTACGCCTTGTCCTTGTTCATAAGTCCGGCGCACCAAGTGTCCTGGGCCTTTGGGTGCTACCATTACCACGTCTACGTTAGCAGGTGGTACGACTTGTCCAAAGTGAATATTAAAGCCGTGAGCGAAGGCGACAACGTTACCTGCTTGCAGATTTGGTTCAATTTCTTCTTTGTAAACTGTCTTTTGGACTTCATCAGGTAATAAAATCATGATGAAATCAGCAGCTTTCGCAGCATCGGCGACAGATTTTACTGTTAAACCAGAGGCTTCGGCTTTTGCTGCTGACTTACTACCCGGATATAGTCCCACAATCACATTCAAGCCACTATCTTTTAGATTAAGGGCGTGGGCATGACCTTGGGAACCATAGCCAATAATGGCAATCGTTTTTCCAGCCAAAAGGTCTAAATTGGCATCTTCGTCATAATACATCCGGGCCATAGTGCATCTCCTGTCAGCAGCTTTGTCATTAATTAGCAGCTTTCGATTGTACCTTAAAAGGGTAGGGAGTGGGGACAATTACGAAGTTGCCTGATCTATTTTTTGCACTTCCGCTTCTGATAGTTTCACTTCCACAGCACGCACTGTGTCTTCAATGCTGGAAACTTTGCTAGCGCCAGGAATGGGCAATATACATGGGGATTTGGAACGCAACCATGCCAAAACAATACAGTATAATGATACGTTTTTTTCTTGGGCTAATTGCGCGATCGCCTGAATATCTGGCAAGTTGCTATGGCGACGCATTCCCCCAAAGGGACTCCACGGCAAAAAGGTGATTTTTTCCTGTTCACAATATTGCAGCACGCCATCAGTTTCTGGCTGTCGTTCCCAAGGACTGTATTGATTCTGCACGGAGACAATATCCACTACATCCCGCGCTTGTTTAATTTGTTCCACAGAAAAGTTAGAAACTCCCACAAATCGAATCAAACCGGCTTCTACGGCTTCTTTGGCTGGTGTCAGGGATGCTTCTATGGTGTAATTAGGATCTGGAGAATGGTATTGCCACAAATCAATGGGTTTATCTCCCCCTAAAATCTCAAAGCTTTCCCGAATTGTTTGGCGTAAATGTTCTGGGTTGCCGTTACGTCCCCAACTACCATCAGGACGCATCAAACCGCCTTTGGTAGCGACAATTACTTGGCTGATATCACCTTTGTAACTGGTAAGTGCTTGGTGAATGAGTCGCTCGTTGTGGTGCTTGTCTGATTCATCTTTGCAATAAGAGTCGGCAGTGTCAATAAATGTAATGCCTAAATCTAAAGCGCGATGAATGACTGCGATTGATTGGGATTCAGGAGGGCGATCGTAAATTGACATCGGCATTCCACCCAAGCCAATTGCACTCACGTATACACCTGTGTTTCCTAGTTGTGTGGTTTCCATGCTGATCGTTTTAGTTTGCAGTACCATTACTTAATTTAGTAACTGCTCAGGGATTTTTGACAATTCATCTCTAGAGAGGTTTATCGAACAAAAAGATCCCCGACTTCTTGAAGAAGTCGGGGATCTGAGCCTATCGGTGTTTGTGGAATGAGATCGATGTCTATTCTGTTACATAAATCGCAACCATCTCGACTTTGAGTTTTACCCCAGCCATACTGAAATTAGTTTCATCCATCTGGGGGTAGATTATGCGCGTTTTGACGAAATTGCCACAAAAATCGGCTGTGTTGGTCAGCGCTTTACTGGGTGGGGTAATATTTACAAGTTGCGCTGCTTCTGTGCAGCCATCTTTAGATTCGGCTTTGTCTTCAGGCAATCTGGAAAATCGAGCCGCAGCACCTACAATTAGTGAAAGTACGCCCCAGGCGGAAGCTGCACCAGTAACCCGTGAGCGTCCCCAATTGATTAAAAAGGCAGCCATGACTGTGATTGTCAACTCTGTCAGTCAGAGTATCGATGCTGTCTCTCAAATTATTAATCAACAACAAGGGGATTTAATCAGTTTAAACGAACGTCAGCCGACAGGGGAAACTTCTCGCCATACTGCATCGATAACGCTGCGAGTTCCGCAAAACCGATTAGAACCTACTATAAAAGAATTAGCTAAATTAGGCACTTTAAGTAATCGTAATATTACTGCCGAAGATGTGGGCGATCGCTTAGTGGATTTTCAAGCCAGATTAAATAACCTGCAAAGAACAGAGGCGAATTTACAAAAAATTATGGATCGGGCGGGTTCCATTAAAGATGTGCTAACTGTAGCTCAAGAATTGAATAACGTCCGACAATCGATAGAACAAATTGATGCTCAATTAAAAAGTTTAAAAAATCAAGTTGCATACTCCACTATTACCCTGAACCTAGAAGCAGCGATATCTACCAGCATTCCCCAGATTAACTTAGCGTCCCAAATTCAGGAAACCTGGAATAACTCTACAGACTCATTGGGTGCGTTGAGTTTAAGCTTGTTGAAATTGGGTATTTGGTTCATAGTTTACAGTCCCGTGTGGTTCATTTTAGCGGCTGGTATCTATGGCGTTACCCGTTGGCGACGAACCCATAGAGTAATTTCGGCAGATATCCCAGAATCAACTCATTCCGATTAACAGGGATTTACGAAGATTTACCAGACATCACATAATGTGTTTGCAGTTTGTACTAACTAACACGAAACAATGAGGCTGATGAATGCCAAGATCAAAATAACAAAGCCAAGAGTATTGAAATTAATATGCCAGAAATACGCGAATCCATCGCTCAACACTACCACGAACGGACTAAATACGACCCTGAGACTCTTGCCTCTAAATCTCAGGGGTTAGACTGGGCTAAACAGCCAGTGCCGTTCAAAGAGTACAAAATTGGGACAACTTTTGACCTAAAACCCTATATCCAAGACACTTCAGAGACATTTGCGAATAACCCAGATGCTCAATGGTGGCAAAGACTTTCACGGTTATTATTCCGCAGTTATGGACTGACGGCAAGAATGCCTTCAATGGGGAGTGCTGTATATTTACGCGCTGCGCCCAGTGCGGGGGGGTTATATCCGGCGGAAGTGTATCTAGTTTCCCGTGGTACGCCGTTATTACCACCAGGATTATATAACTACCAATGTCGGACTCACTCCCTGATGCATTATTGGGAAAGTGATGTTTGGCAAGGTTTGCAAGAAGCTTGTTTTTGGCATCCCGTGATTGAAAGTACCCAATTGGCAATTATCATTACTGGGGTTTTTTATCGTTCAGCATGGCGATATGAAGATAGAGCCTATCGCCGGATATTTTTAGATGCAGGGCATCTGCTGGGCAATATAGAGCTAGCTGGAGCGATGACTGACTATCGCCCGCACTTGATTGGTGGTTTTGTGGATGAAGCCATCAATGATTTACTATATATCGATTCGGAACAAGAAGGTGCGATCGCTGTTCTGCCTCTGGCAGACTTATTCGATATCCGGCAAAATTTACCTTTGGGATGTACAGCCTTACCTTCTGCGAGCGAAACTAATTATCCACCAATTCCCGATGGTGAACTGCTGAAATATTTTCATTGTCGCACCCAAATTGAACCAGGTGTAACTGGTAAGTTAAATTTACCCAGGGTGAAACAAGAGAGATTATTGGAGGATAAATATAATTTTCCTTTCTGTCTGAAAATTCCCACAAATACCACGCCGATTTCCTGGGGAGCAAAACTTTCAGATTTGGAAAACACCATGTACAAGCGACGTTCTACCCGCGCCTACAGTGGTGATGATTTAAGCTTCGATGAACTCAAAAGCTTACTCGATTTCACCTATCAATCACAAAATTACATCGACCAAAGTTTAGATAATTCCCCAGACTACTTTGACCTGAATTTAATTGAAACATTTATTGCGGTCAGTGGAGTGAAGGGACTGGAATCTGGCTGTTACTATTACGCACCCAAAGCCCAAGAATTACGACAGATTCGCTTCAAAAACTTTCGGCGAGAGTTACACTTTCTCTGCTTGGGGCAAGATTTAGGGCGAGATGCCGCCGCCGTGCTGTTCCATACAGCTGATCTTAAATCAGCGATCGCACAATATGGCGATCGCGTTTACCGTTATTTACACATGGATGCTGGACATTTGGGACAAAGGTTGAACTTAGCCGCAACTAACCTGGGTGTAGGTGTCAGTGGTATCGGTGGCTTCTTTGACGACCAAGTAAATGAGATATTAGGCATTCCGGCAGATGAAGCTGTGATATATGTGACAACACTGGGAAGACCAAGGTAAGGGACTTCCAATTAAAAAAATATCCCATTGCTGAGGTCTACCGTGTACACACAAGTGATCGAATCGCCCCCTAACCCCCAATTCTGGGGGAACAAGAATTTTCAAAGTCCCCCAAACTTGGGGGATTTAGGGGGCAAAACAGGCTCAAACGCAGACAGGCAAGACTTCTGTGTACACCGTAGATTGCTGAGGTAGGCAGGGGAGCAGGGAGCAGGGAGCAGGGGGGATAAAGAAAAAAGATGGTCTGATGAAATGGGGTAATTTATTTTCTGGAAATCCCTAACAAGACAGTTATCAGTTATCAGTTATCAGTCAAGAGATATAATTCACCTCATGTTTTGTTAACTGTTAACTGATTTCAAACCTCAGTTTGTGGAAGGAACACAAAGGCAATTTTCCAACTGAGATATCAGAGTTTCACGATCCAAATCTTGACCAATTAGCACCAACTGAGTTTTCGGTGTACCCTTCCATTGATCATCATCCAAAGTAAAACGTTTACCGCAAAGGTGGAAAATGTGACGATTAGGACTTTCATCAAACCAGATAATTCCTTTAGCCCGGAAAATATTTGCGGGTAATTGATTATCCAAGAAATTCTGAAATTTTCTGATGGCAAAAGGCTGGTCACTTTGGAAAGATATAGACGTAAAACCATCATTTTCTAAATGGTGGGAATGATCATGGTGGTGATGATCATGATCATCGTGGTCACATTTTGAGTGATCATGATCATGGTGTTCATGGTCATGTTTTTCTGCTTCGTTAAAATACTTGTCAGATGCAAACAGACCTACGCTGAGAATTAAAGGTAGTGGAACTTGCGATCGCTCCGTGCGGATAATTCTAGCACCTTCTTTGATCTCTGTGATTTTGCGTTCTAAATCATTCAAAGCCGCCTCATCAACCAAGTCTGCCTTATTGAGGATAATGATATCACCGTAGGCGATTTGACTATATGCCGCCTCAGAGTTAAATAAATCCAGACTGTAGTTAGCTGCATCGACTACGGTAATAATCGAATCGAGACGAGTTAAATTTCGTAATTCCGTACCGAGAAATGTTAAAGCCACTGGTAACGGATCAGCCAGTCCTGTAGTTTCTACTACTAAATAATCTAAATTATCTTGGCGTTCCAAAACTTGATAAACTGCATCTACCAAATCATTATTAATAGTGCAGCAAATACAACCGTTGCTGAGAGCCACCATATTCTCGTCAGTAGAGACAATTAGCTCATTATCAATGCCAATTTCGCCAAACTCATTGACTAATACAGCAGTTTTCAACCCTTGTTGATTACTGAGGATATGATTCAATAAGGTTGTTTTGCCACTGCCAAGAAAACCAGTAATAATTGTGACTGGCATTCCTTGCTTGGGTGCATCCATTGCTGTAAATTCGGAAGTAACTATTGATTGCATAGCGCTGTGATTAAATATCAAAAATTAATTCGTAATTCGTAATTCGTAATTCGTAATTCGTAATTCCGAGACCGTTAGGGGTTCATTTTTCGGTCAGGGATGGTTTATTTCTGCCGTGCCGTACTAGCATAGGGATGCTGGACTGTTATTTCAGCTGTTTTACCCTATTATTACCTATCTCCAGATTTCATAATTATTCTGTTATGACCAATACTTCCTTAATCTTACAAGCCCCCTGATTTATCTGTGGAATCAATCACAACTACTCGCAGCGCTGCATACGCTTCGCTAACCCCAGTCTAAAATTCTTCAGCCCCTAAATCTAAAATCTAAAATCTAAAATCTAAAATTCTATGACCCTAACTCTTTACAATACTCTCACCCGTCGTCAAGAAGCATTTGCAACAGTGGAACCAGGCAAGGTGAAGATGTACTATTGCGGTGTGACGGTGTATGATTACTGCCATTTGGGTCATGCCAGAGCTTGTATAGTGTGGGATGTAGTCCGTCGATACCTCCAGTTTATCGGTTATGAGGTGCGCTATATCCAAAATTTTACCGATATTGATGACAAAATTCTCAAGCGATCGCGCGAAGAACATTCATCGATGGAAGCTGTGGCGGAACGTTATATCAACGCCTACTTTGAGGATATGGGAAGACTGGGAATTAAAGAAGCTGATGAATATCCCCGTGCGACTCATACCATGAATGGGATTCAGCGCTTAATTCATGAGTTGGAAAATAAAGGTTTTGCGTACCCGGCTGACGGTGATGTCTACTATGCAGTCCGGCGGTTTAATGAATATGGTAAGCTTTCTGGGCGCAAATTAGAAGATATGCAAGCCGGGGCTAGCGAGCGTGTGCAGATAGCAGATCCAGAATATCAGAAAAAGAAAGACCCCTTTGATTTTGCTCTGTGGAAAGCCGCCAAACCAGGAGAACCCGCTTGGGAATCACCTTGGGGCGCAGGTCGTCCGGGATGGCATATAGAATGTTCAGCAATGGTGCGCGATCGCCTGGGTGAGACAATAGACATTCATGCTGGTGGTGCTGACTTAATTTTTCCCCACCATGAAAACGAAATCGCCCAATCAGAAGCCGTCACAGGTAAACCCCTCGCGACTTACTGGCTACATAACGGCATGGTGAAAGTTGATGGTGAGAAAATGTCCAAATCCTTGGGCAACTTTACCACCATTCGGGACTTGCTGAATCGAGGCGTTGAGCCAATGGCAGTGCGGTTATTTGTCCTGATGGCACAATATCGCAAACCTATAGATTTTACCGACGAAGCGATCGCAGCTGCAACTAACGGCTGGCATACCCTGAAAGAAGGTTTACTATTTGGCTATGAATACGGGAAAGTGGGGAGTAGGGAGTGGGGAGTAGGGAGTGGGGAAAAATTAACTTCGGATATCCACATCCAGCGTTTCCAGGAAGCTGTAAATGATGACTTTAATTTTCCCGGTGGGTTAGCGGTGTTATTTGAACTAGCCAAGGAACTGCGCCGCCAAGGAAATATTATTGTGCATCAAGGGAAAACCGAAACATCTCCAGAAGAGTTACAAAAACAATGGCAAACCCTGGTTATGCTAGCAGAAGTCTTTGGTTTAGTTGCCCAGCCAGAAGCAGAAACTTCCACAATTCCAGGCTTAAGTGATGGCGAAATTGAAGAATTCATTCAACAACGACAAGCCGCCCGTCAAGCTAAAGATTTTGCCGAAAGCGATCGCATTCGTGACCAATTACAATCAGAAGGTATTACATTAATTGATAGCCGTGATGGTACTCGCTGGCATCGTTAATGAAGGGAGTGGGGAGTAGGGAGCAGGGGGGAAGATAAGAAAGAGGCAGGGGAGCAGGGAGCAGGGAGCAGGGGGGCAAAGAATTTTGGATTTTGGAGAAAGCGATTTTAGATTGCAGTCTAATCCAAAATCTAAAATCTAAAATCTAAAATCTAAAATTGATTGACCAATGACCAATGACCAGCGTAAGATGTGTACTTGATTTACTTGCAAAGTGCTGGATGTGGGGGAAATAGCTGAAAAGATGAAAAATTGATGAAATTAACTATTTTTCCTGGACTTGAGAAACACCATCGGATATGTTACCTGAATCTGATATTGGTTGATTATCTGAATTTAAAGGAAGTTGGTAAATAGGGGATTTTTCTTCATTCAACAATTTCGGCTGTAAATAAAGATTTTCCAGCAGTACACCGACACCAGCGACCCAAGGTGGGACAATGACAGCGCCAATAATGCCTAAAACTTGTGTTCCTCCCAGTACGGCTAAAAGTTGATATAAAGGATGGACTCGTACTGATGAACCTACTAGCAAGGGGTCAAGTACGTAGGTTTCTAGATTTTGAATGATCACAAATAACAGCAATACCCACAGAAATGTGAAACCACTTTGGGGAATTGCGACAATTAAAGCCGGAATTGCCCCTAATACTGGACCGACAAAGGGAATTAAGTTGGTAAACCCAGCAATTACACCCAGGGCTAAGGCAAATTCTGATAGTCCCAAAATCCTCAACCCTACGGTGATGACAACGCCTAAAATGGCTGAAACTAAAACTCTCCCTTGTATATATCCCCCCATGCGGCGAGAAATAGGTATAACTTGGTCGGCTAGACGTTCGTCCCACGGTTGGGGAAACAAACTCACTAGACCTTTAATTAAGTTTTTGCTTCCAGCTACCATATAGGCGGACATGACTAAGGCTAAAATCAGATTGACTACGCCGCCTATAAAGCCACGAGTAAAGCCGAAGGAACGCACAACTAGTTGCTGACTCGAACGAAATAACCAATTAGTCACAGATTGGAGGTCAAAAAATTCTTCTACTGACTCGATTTGAGTGATTCCCAATCGTAAGGCCAGATTTTCGACCGCAATCAACAAATTATCTAAATAAAGTGGCAATTTACTAGCTAATCGCTGAATTTGCTCAGATACCGATGGACCAATGATTAAACCTGCGCCAATTAAACCAAATATTAGGCTAATGTATACGACAATTACGCCTAGCCAACGGGGAAAACGCAATTTTTCGGCGGCGTTCACTAATGGCGCGATCGCAGCTGCCAATACTACCGCTATCATTAAAGTTAATATTAAACTCCGTAATTGCCACAGTAAGACTACGAGAAAGAAAACGGCGACAATCAGCAAGAGATTAGATAAGGAAATAGACTTACGCTGGTCATTAGTCATTGGTTATTAGTCATTTGTCATTGGTCAATCAATTTTAGATTTTAGATTTTAGATTTTGGATTAGACTGC
>NZ_CAWQOY010000152.1:0-30991 GCF_963896525.1 Nodularia sp. LEGE 04288 | reverse complement strand
GCCCCCTGCTCCCTGCACCCCTGCCTCTTCTCCTCCCCACTCCCCCAGTCAAGTGTTGAAATTCCGGTAAAAAACCGTACTTAAACCGAAACTTGTTCCCTAGATGAATTCCCTAGACTAAGATAATGATAGAGGCAAAAATATTAAGCTGCTGAGTCTCAATACTCAGTTGAATATAAGCAAAATGGGATTCTTTGACTCTGATATAGTTCAGCAAGAAGCAAAACATCTTTTTGAGGATTATCAAACACTGATCAATCTTGGCAACAACTACGGCAAGTTTGATCGTGAGGGCAAAAAGCTGTTTATTGAGAAAATGGAAGTTATGATGGATCGCTATCGCGTCTTTATGAAGCGATTCGAGCTTTCAGAGGATTTCATGGCGCAGATGACTGTGCAGCAACTCAAGACTCAGTTAGGTCAATTTGGTGTGACACCGCAACAGATGTTTGAGCAAATGCATCTTACCCTACAGAGGATGAAAACCGAACTAGAACAACAGCAATAGTGAATTGGAAATTTATAGTAGGGATTTTGGATTAACTGCCCATCCAAAATCCCTATTTATTTTTGATTTTTGATTTTTGATTTGTTTAAGATTTGGGGCGCTGAAACTGAGAAGGGGGCTTAAAGTTTTCCGCCGGTACACCTTTGAGGGCTTGCTGCATAAAATCTTTCCAGATAGGAGCCACCATACCGCCACCGGTTGCACCTCTAGATAATGGTCTGTTATCGTCTCTACCGACCCAGACAGCTGTTGTTAACTGTGGTACGGTACCCACATACCAAATATCCCTTTCAGATGAAGTTGTGCCTGTCTTACCAGCACTGGGGCGACCTATATCTGCACCTTTACCAGTCCCCGAAGTGACTACTGAACGCATGACATCGATAGTTGCTGCCGATGCCCATTGATCCAGAACTAACTGGGGTTTGGGTGTATTATCTAGCAAGATATTACCACTACTATCGGTGACACGAGCCATAACTGTTGGTGGCGATTGCCAGCCATAATTGGCAAAAGTCGCGTAAGCACTAGCGAGTTCTAGCGGTGTAATGCCGATAGCTCCCAGGGGCAAAGAAGTCACAGGTGCCATCGGACTCATGATTCCCAAGGTACGGGAAGCTTCTACGACTTTATTCATGCCGATAGACATACCCACCTTGATTACCGGAATATTGCGAGACTGGGCTAGGGCTGACCGAATCGTTATTGCTCCTTGAAAGCCACTATCGTAGTTCTTCGGACTATACCAACCGCTACCATCTCGATAACTGACTGGTGTATCTTGTACTACTGTATCTGGTGTATATTTCCCAGTAGCAAAGGCGGCATAATATACCAATGGTTTAAAGGCAGAACCTGGTTGACGCTGCGCTTGGGTTGCACGGTTGAATTCGCTAGCTCTAGAATCTACACCGCCTACTAGTGCCTTAACAAAATGCGTGCGGGGGTCGATGGCTACCAGAGCAATTTCATTACCACGCAACCCTTGACCCCTCAATGTTCTACTCCACTTGCTGACAGTTTTTTCCGCCATCGTTTGGAAGTTAGCATCAATAGTGGTTTGCACACGCATTCCACCTTTAATCAGCGCCTCACGCCCAAATTTTTTAACTAATTCTTGAGACACAGTATTGGTGACATAAGGTAAGGCACTTCCTTGGAATGACCTGATGCGACCCAATTTCAGTTCTTGCTTGAGAGCATCATCATACTCTTGCTGGCTGATCCAGTTCAATTCCAGCATCCGTCCCAAAACTTCCCTTTGTTTGCGTTTTGCCAGTTCCATACTCGCAAAGGGACTAAATTCTTCTGGGGCTTGGATTAAACCCGCCATCATTGCTGACTCAGCCAAGGTTAAGATTTCTGCTGATTTGTCAAAATAGCTGCGTGCTGCTGTTTGTACACCATAGTTATTATGACCCCAATAAACTTGATTGAGGTACATTTCTAAAATTTGGTCTTTGCCGAGAATTTGCTCTAACCGAATTGCCAGTACTCCTTCAGCTAACTTCCGAGTAAAGGCACGTTTTTGAGATAAAAACAAATTTTTCACCAGCTGCATGGTGATGGTGGAGCCTCCTTCTCGCACACTACCTGCTGCCAAGTTAACGATCAAAGCCCGTCCGACACCACTGGGATTGATTCCGTGATGATCGTAAAAATGACTATCTTCGCTGGCTAGGACTGCCCGTTTCAGATGTGGAGAAATTCTATCTAAGGCCATGACTTCTCGGTTGGCTTCACCGTGAAGACTTGTTAAGAGTTTGCCATTAATGTCATAAATGTAAGTTGTTTCCGAGGGAAAAAAGTTACGCAGCTGTCTCACATCTGGCAAGTTACGGAAACTAATAGCCAGACCAACCAGCCCTCCGGCTACAATAGAGCTTGCCAGCATGGTTATTGACAGCAGAGTAGCGCCGGTAATTTGGCCTACTCCTTTCAAAAACTCAAAACCTGATGAAGCCTGACGTTGTGGCTGCTTATTTGTAAAAGTCCTAGAAGACGACACGGCGTTCTCACTTCCTCACTGGTAAATATAACTGTAATTCGTTCAATGAAGCCTGGCGGTTAATTTTTGGCAATTATATGAATTCTGTAGATTAAAGTACGGACAAATTGCTAGTGAATATAACCAACCTAACTTATAGAGTAAAAAGCGTAGTTAATAGCGAATCTCTGAGTATGACGCAAAATTTTTCTTGGCTACATCGTGGAATAGTAGAAATTTTTCCCCAACCAATTGATGCTGATAGTGAAACTGAAAGTTTAGAGAAACGCTTGGTAACTACGAACCGACCTTTAAGGATCAAATTGGGAATTGACCCGACAGGATCTGATATTCATCTTGGTCATAGCATACCAGTACGCAAACTGCGAGCGTTTCAAGATGCTGGTCATACAGCAGTTCTCATTATTGGTGATTTTACAGCTCGTATTGGCGATCCTACAGGTAAATCTGAGGTGCGTCGTCAGCTAACAGAGGCAGATGTGGCACAAAATGCTCAAACGTATCTTGAGCAAGTGCGCCCTATTTTGGATTTTGACACACCAGGACGGTTGGAGGTGCGTTATAACTCGGAATGGCTTTCCCATCTGGATTTAGGGAAGATTCTAGAGTTACTTTCTACGATGACGGTGGGGCAGATGTTAGCCAAAGAGGGATTTGCTGAACGTTATAAAAAAGAGAATCCTATTTTCATCCATGAGTTCCTATATCCATTGATGCAGGGCTATGATTCTGTGGCTGTTGAGGCAGATGTGGAGTTGGGGGGAACTGATCAAAAGTTTAACATTGCTGTGGGGCGAGATTTGCAACGCCATTTTGGACAAAAGCCCCAATTTGGGTTGCTGTTACCGATTTTAATTGGTACAGATGGGATGCAAAAAATGTCTAAGTCTCTCGGTAATTATGTGGGGTTGTCAGAACACCCTGCCCAAAAATATCAGAAGTTACAAGGTGTTCCCGATAATTTGCTGTCTCAGTATTTTGAACTGTTGACGGATTTCAGTTTGGAAAAATTGCCAGAAAATCCCCGCGATCGCCAAATGCTTTTAGCATGGGAAGTGGTGAAACAGTACAACGGCGAAACAGCAGCTAATGAGGCTAAGGAAGCGGCAAAAAGCGGCGGTAAGGAAGGTGCTGTTCCCGAATTTTCTCTGGCTGAGGTGTCAGAGTTTCCGGTGAAGTTAGCGTATCTTCTCAATGTGACTGGTTTGTGCAAAAGTACAGGGGAAGGTAAACGGAAAATTCAAGAGGGTGGGGTGCGTCTAGATGGCGATCGCATGATTGATATTGATACCACTTTTGAGCAGGCTAGTGAATTACACGGACGTGTGCTGCAAGTTGGTAAAAATAAGTTTGTCCGACTTGTGAATAAATAATCACTAATGACCAATGATTTATCCTGAGCGTAGCCGAAGGGCTAATGACCAAATAATTGTGCCTTTGGATGTGCCTGATTTACAAAGTGCGATCGCTCTTGTAGATCAATTGCCCCAAGTAAATTTCTGGAAAGTGGGTTTAGAATTATTTACTAGTTCTGGCCCCACAATCCTGGAAGTTTTAAAATCCCGGCAAAAACGCATATTTTTAGATTTGAAGTTTCACGATATCCCCAATACTGTGGCTGGGGCTTGTCGTAGTGCTGCAAGTTACGGGGTGGATTTACTGACGATTCACGCCACGGCTGGCAGAGATGCCCTGAAAGCGGCAACTGAGGCGGTACAGGTGGGAGCAATGCAAGCCGGGGTTAAACCACCGCAATTAATTGCCATTACCCTACTGACGAGTATTTCTTCCAGACAGCTGGCGTTTGATTTAAAAATTCCCCTGGAATTACCAGAATATGCTTTGGAAATGGCACTGATGGCGCAGGAATGCGGGTTGAATGGGGCTGTTTGTTCACCCCAGGAGGTCGCACAGTTACGACAAACTTGTGGAGATGACTTTTTGCTGGTTTGTCCAGGTGTCCGTCCCAGTTGGGCAGAGAAGGGAGATCAAAAGCGATCGCTTACCCCCGCCCAAGCTATCAAAGCAGGTGCAAATTACCTCGTAATTGGTCGTCCCATCACTGCCGCTGCTGAACCTGAGTTAGCCTGGAAAAAGATTGTTGAGGAGTTAACGACAGTGGGATGAAGGCAAAAGTCAAAAACAAAAATTATGGCTTATGGCTTTGCGCTTTCGGCTTGTGGCTAGTAGCGGCAAATAGCATGAATAACTCAGCATTTGCCAATACACCTGTTTTACTAACTCAGCGTCAAGCAGTTAAAAATGGCTTAAGTTCTACTTGTTCTGAACAAAGTTTAGAATTATTAACTATTCAGCTATTGCAAGATTTACCAAGTTATGCAAATCGTGTTACTCAACGCGCCCGCCGTCGCAGTCGTAGCAGTGATATTTACAGTTATGTGCTACTAGCAGGAAAACCAGAGTTTCAGCCCCTACCCATTAACTCTGGTGGATACAACGCCGATGAGCAGAAAAGTAATGACACAGGAGTTGAGCAAGTTTTCTTTACTACTAAAGAACGGCAATATATAGCTGGAAAAATCGTTGAATCACAGCAATTTCATTGGTTGTTATTGACAAAAAGTAACAGTGGCTGGCGTTTAGTAATGATGTTTACCCAAATTGGTGATTATCCTCAAAAACAACAAGTAGTATCGCCCCCCAGGGATAGTAGTAAGGGTGTAATTGCCCAAGCAGTGAAAGCTTGGTTGCGAGATTGTCAGGCGGGTAGTGTGCGGATGCGTACCGGAATTTAAAATCCTCCACCATCACAACCGCCACCGCCGTCAGAACCACCACTATCGCAATTACTGCTGCCATATCCACTACTGTCACAACTGCTGCTACCTGAGTCATAGCTGCCAGAATAGTGTATATCTGAGCTAGTGTAATCACTGTTGCTGTGACGAAAATTTCTTTGACGACGATTACGGGAATTTTTGCTAGCAGATGAAGCAGCATTTTTCATCCAGAATATCCAGGCAAAGAAAACCACTAAAAATATTAAGCTCCACATAATTATTTTTCTGTGCTAAACCACCGTATTAACTACAATTCTTGCAGCCGCTTTTCCTGATTTGATCATTTGGCTAAATTGAAGCAAGTCTGAAATCATCACAGGTGTTCAAGGATAATGGTAGCTATTCCTCAAAAACCCCCAAAAATGACCGTCCAGGAATATCTGGAATGGGAACCCCAACAGGATATTCGCTATGAATATGTCAACGGCAAAATTTTTGCCATGACAGGCGGGACAATTCCTCACAATGATATTGCTCTTAATCTTTATACTGCTTTACGCCCTCATCTACGCTCCAGAGGTTGTCGAGTCAATGTTTCAGATGTGAAGGTGCAAGTCACTCCCAACAGTCTTTACTATTATCCTGATTTGATTGTCAGTTGTGATCCTCAAGACCTTAAAGCTCACAAATTTATTGAATATCCTCGGATAATTGTCGAAGTTCTTTCCCCAGGAACTAGCGCCAAAGATAGAGGTGAAAAACTATCTGATTATTTGAAGATGCCTACTTTACAAGAGTATCTGCTGATTGACTCTGAAAAAATTTCTGTTGAGCGTTACTCACGGGGTGAAGGTAGAATGTGGCTTTATTATCCCTATATAGCAGGAGATATTATTACTCTATCAAGTATTGAATTTGAGTGTCCTATTGAACTCCTCTATGAAAATGTTGTATTTGCAACTAAAGAATAACTAAAAAAACATCGCCAAATTCATATAGGACTACTATTTGATTTTTGAATAGACACGTAGGGTGTGTTAGCGGTAGCGTAACGCACCAAAGCCTTAATAATGGTGCGTTACGGACTTCATCCTAACGCACCCTACAATACTTAATTTTTTCATAAATCAAACCGGATTCCTATAGTTGATCATATTCAGCATCATCAGGGTGATCCCAGACTTTTTGCAAAGCTGGCTCAGAAAGCTTTGCAGCTGCTAAAGTGAGCATTCGGTGTGAATTAGGCTGATCTAAAGAGTCTATAAAGTCTGTAACTAGCAAAATGTTTTCAGGAGGCATTTGGCTAATTTTTTCCCATAGCTTTTGTTTTAACCGATCTTCTGTGTGCATTTTTTACTTCTCTTAGTTCATAGTGATTTCGTCCAACTTGGCACGTACTGCTTGGATATCTTGCCACATTAACCATTTAGGCTTACCAACTTCTTTAGAAGGATTACGCAACAAGTAAGAGGGGTGAAAAATCGCCATACATAAACGCCCTTCCCACTCCAACCACTGACCGCGAATTTTTGTAATTCCCCGCTTATCGCCAGTTATCCCTTTGACCGCAGTTGCACCTGTGAGTAAAATGATTTTCGGATCAACAAGGCGAATTTGTTCTAGTAAGTAGGGTATGCAAGCCGCCATTTCATCAGGGTTGGGGGTGCGGTTTTCTGGTGGACGACATTTATTGATATTGGCAATATATATATCCTGTTCGGTACTCAGATTCACAGATGCTAATATTTTCTCTAGTAACTGTCCTGATCTACCTACAAATGGTAAACCGGTTTCATCTTCGTTTTGACCTGGTGCTTCACCTATTAACATAATTGGTGCTTGGAGATGACCACGCCCAACCACAGCATGAGTCCGATTGTCTCCCAAGCCACAACGATGGCACTGATTACAATCCTGTGCCAACTCGGTCATATTGGCATAGGTTCCAGGTGTAATGGGAATTTTTGCGTCTGTGGGGATTAAATCTCGTGGGTTCGAGTTGGTGTCATCGAAGAGGTTTAGTTGGATGTCGCTGCTCATTAAAACCAGAATTTTAGGGTTAGCACCAGATGGCGCTATTGCTTACTGAGTCATGATATTACCATTGTATCGATTCCGATGGCGATCGCTACGCTGTACCGTAAAGCATCGCCAACCGTGACAATATGAATATATTGATCAACCTTCGGCGTTTTCTTGCGATAATTTCCAAAGGGTACGCGTTGCCCTGGTGAATTTTTAAAGGGGAATAATGACGATTAAGCGGTTGATTTTATTTTTTGTCCTAACGCCGATAGCAATCCTGTTGTCAGTTTCATCTTTATTTGGTACTTTGCAAGAGCCGCAATTCCAAAGTCGTCTGGAACTGTACCAAACTAATATTGCTCTACAAGCCCAAGCTTGGCAGCCAGAAGATAGTAATGACGAGAATTTGTCGGCTATTCAAGCAGCGATTCTGGGTGAGAAACCCCTAGAAAGTGCCACAAAGCAATATCAGCAGGTGCGTCAGTCAGTTCAAACTAATTTGGACAAAGCTCAAAACCAACTGGCTCAATCTAAAACTATTCCCGTACCCCCTAAACCTCTCCCAGATGCGCCCCCTGAGACTAAGGTTTCTCTTCAAGAAAAGCAGGGAAAGTTGCAGCAATCTCTCCAGCAACTGCAAAAATTACAGGCTGACTTAGATTTACGTTTAGGAATTTTACAAGCAAAGCAAGAAAAAACCGATACAGCCATAAAGACTTGGGGTGAATTACAGCAGAACTCCCAAATTAATCCAGAATTTCGGGAAACTGCGGCTGTGTTGAGTGGAATATGGAGTGATCCTCCTCAACTTCTACCTAATGCCCAACAGCTGATTAACAAAAATTTAGATGGTTGGTTTCGCTCTACTTCTTTAATTAAACTTTACGAACTTCAGCAACGACAAGAAGCTTTATCCACAGTTATAGCCGAACAACAAGAAGCTGCTACCCAATCGGTGGTGCAATTAGCCTTAATTGCCACAATTCCCACTGTAACAGCATTAAGTGGTCTGATATTGCTGGTTTTCTTGATTGGTCAGCGTTTGCTCAAGGGAAAAGCCGCTATATTGGCTCAAAATGCTGATTTACCTTGGTCAACGCCTTGGGGTGCGGAAACGATTTTACAGGTTTTTGTGGTGGGCTTTTTCTTTATGGGGCAACTGTTTGTGCCTGTTTTGGTGATGCTACTCCCCATCCCGCGCCCTATTGTGAATGTCCGACTTCAGGCTTTATCTGTTTTAGTCAGCTACATGATGGTGGCTTCAGGTGCGCTGTTGGTGCTTTATTTATCGCTCAAGCGCTTTTTTCCACTCCCAGAAAACTGGTTTCGCTTTCGTTTGCAGGATCGCTGGTTTTTATGGGGATTTGGGGGTTATTGCGCTGCTTTACCAATAGTGGTGCTGGTGTCGTTGGTGAATCAACAATTATGGCGAGGTCAGGGTGGTAGTAATCCCCTGTTGCAATTGGCGCTGGAAAGCCAAGATACTGTGGCTCTGGGGCTATTTTTCTTTACAGCTGCGATCGCTGCTCCGATTTTTGAAGAACTACTATTTCGCGGCTTTTTATTGCCTTCTCTGACTCGTTATGTCCCTGTTTGGGGATCAATTATTTTGAGTAGTTTGTTGTTTGCGATCGCTCACTTGAGTTTGTCGGAAATCCTTCCCCTGACAGCATTAGGGATTGTTTTGGGTGTAGTTTACACGCGATCGCGCAATCTCTTGGCTCCAATGCTGCTCCACAGTCTTTGGAATAGTGGCACCTTACTCAGTCTATTTATTTTAGGCAGCGGTAACTAATAAAACATCCTAACACGGTTGCTAATTTGAAAATTATTTGCTTACATTTGCATATATAAATGCTATGTTGAGCATAAAGATGCTGCGTGCAAATACAAATCCCACAATACTGTTAACTGAATTACAAAATATCCAGGTAAACATCGAGTATTATCTGGGTTAATTCAGTTATTACTCAGATATTTATTGTCTGACTTAGCCATTTTTGGCAAGAATTATCGGGTGGCTAATTCCGGTGTAAAAATTTTTTCCTAACTAATAAGGAAATAGCATCTTCTACAAATAATACAGGTACTTTTAATTAAACAGTGTTTTAGTCAGAAGTAACCAATGTAATATTTCTCATTGTCAGGGCTAAGTACAAGATAGAAGCTAGCTGAAAATCTGTACAAAAACTCAGAAAAACTTGCTATTTCTAGGTTTAAATAGTTAGCAAATAGCACAATATTTTTCAATATACTGAGGAATAACTTCTCTGTATCATATTGTCAATTTGGCTTTAAAACTATACAAACTAGCTTCACCTCTTGATTTTGGGGCGGAATCTTACTAACAAAAGCTTAAAGATATATTTACTAAAGCAATATATTTTCGATTTTAATTTTAACTAAAATTAAATTTTTATAATCACCTTTCCCGGAGGAGAACTAATATGGCAAATTTAAATCCAAGTCAACCAACAAAACAACTTGTTGCTGGTTACTGCGGCATTATTTTTGGAGGAATTGGAGCGCATAAATTTATTCTAGGATATGCCCCAGAAGGTTTCATCATGCTGGTTATAGCTTTGATTGGCGGGTTTTTCACCTACGGCATTAGTTTATTAATCATGCAGCTTGTGGGTTTGATTGAAGGCATGATCTACTTGAACAAATCCCCAGAAGAGTTTGTGAATACCTACTTTGTGAATAAGCAGGGCTGGTTCTAATAATTTCTATATTATCTGTAGTTGATTATTTCCTCAGTACCGACAAAGGTGCAAAGCGCTATATGCTAAAAATTAAACGGAAACATCTCACCTGGGCGCTCTTCCTACTGGTAGGTATGGGCTATTTCAACACTGTGTCTATTCTAGACATCAACTATTTTGGAAAAAGTCTGATTGCTGTCATGCCCATACAGATTGGATCTGTGATTTACATCACTTATCTCAGATGGAGTCGAAGCAAAAATCAGCCAAAGGCCATAAATTCATAAAATTAATATCTTCGACGTTCTGTCATAGTTGCGAATTTCGCCTACGCTCAAATTAGAGACGCTTTTATTGAGGCGTTGAAGTTTCGTAGCGAACCCAACACAAGTCATGCAACTTGCCCCGAAAACTCAGCTTACTCCAGAACAAGACCCTACTTCCCAGAAAATTATCCTAGATGTTGGGGGGATGAAATGTGCTGGTTGTGTAAGCGCTGTAGAGCGACAGCTAATGCAATATCCAGGAGTCAAAAGTGCCTGTGTGAATCTGGCTACAGAGGTAGCAGTGGTAGAGACAGAACCTGGTGATAGCGAAGCGGGGCATAGCCCGGTAGACCAAGATGCACTAGCACAGCGATTGACATCAGCTGGATTTCCTTCTCAACCGCGTCAAACTAGCCAAACAGTAGCTGGCGAATCTACCCGACAAGATCCAGAAGAACGAAAACGCCGAGAAATGCGTTCTTCATTTCAGCAGTTGATCATTGCTGGGGTACTGCTGGTGTTGTCGGGAATTGGACATTTTGGCAGCATGGGTGGCCAAATACTGCCAATTTTGAATAACATCTGGTTTCACTGTGGATTGGCAACAGTTGCAATACTAATTCCCGGTCGCCCAATTTTAGTAGATGGTTGGCGGGGATGGCGGCGAAATGCGCCTAATATGAATACCCTGGTGGGATTGGGAACTCTGACAGCCTACACTGCTAGTTTAATAGCGCTACTATTTCCCCAAATGGGTTGGGAATGCTTCTTTGATGAACCGGTGATGATGCTGGGTTTTATTCTCTTAGGTAGGACTTTAGAGCAACAAGCTAGAAATCGAGCTTCAGCTGCTTTTAGGGAATTACTCGCACTCCAACCACAAATAGCACGATTGATTCCTAACCCAGACCCGGAAAAATTAGGTTTGGGAGCAAATATTGTCGAGATTCCTGCCGAAAAGGTGCGCGTTGGTGAATGGTTGCAGGTACTACCAGGAGATAAAATTCCTGTTGATGGTGAGGTTCGCTTTGGGCAAACCACAGTGAATGAGTCCATGCTGACTGGGGAAGCAGTACCAGTGATTAAGCAGCCAGGGGATGGAGTAGCCGCAGGAACTCTGAATCAATCAGGAGCGATCGCGATCGTCGCCACTCGAACTGGTAGCGATACCACTTTGGCACAAATCGTCACTCTAGTAGAAGCCGCCCAAACTCGTAAAGCCCCAGTCCAAAAATTAGCCGATACAGTTGCGGGTTACTTTACTTATGGTGTCTTGACGGCCTCGGTGTTGACATTTGTGTTTTGGTTCTTGTTCGGCACTCACATCTGGAGTGATCTCACTATGTCTGGTGGGATGGACATGATGAACCATTCGCCACTTTCTAGTCCAGAGGCGATGGATGGCGTTTCTACCCATTCCCCCCTGCTCACGAGCTTAAAACTGGCGATCGCCGTCATGGTTGTGGCTTGTCCCTGTGCTTTGGGACTGGCTACACCAACAGCAATTCTGGTAGGCACTGCCATCGGCGCTGAACGAGGTCTGTTAATCAAAGGTGGTGATGTCTTGGAAAGAGTACACCAGTTAGATACAGTTGTATTTGATAAAACAGGCACTCTAACTACAGGTAATCCCACTGTTACCGATTGTCTATCCATTGCGGAATGGGATAATCACAAACCTTACTCTCTCCTCCAACTAGCAGCAGCCGTAGAAAGTGGCACTTACCACCCCCTAGCCAAAGCCATTCAGCAAGCCGCGCAAGAGCAAAAGTTATCTATCCCTGACGCTGTGGACTTTCACACAGAACCTGGTTTGGGTGTATCTGCCATTGTCGAAGGTCTGTCTGTACTTTTGGGTAACTGGGAGTGGTTGAGTAAGCACGGAATTTTTGCCAATGATGCTGCACAACAAATGGCTCAACATCTGGCAGAAGATGCTAAAACAGTGGTTGGCGTAGCCGTTGAGGGGAATTTAGCTGGACTAATTGCCGTTCAAGATACCCTCAGACCAGATGCTGAGGCTACAGTCAACAAATTACGTGAGATGGGTTTACGGGTCATGCTGCTCAGTGGTGATAGATTAGAAGCAGCTGACGCTATAGCTAAACAACTAGGACTAGATAGCGCTGATGTGATTGCTGGTGTGATCCCCAGCCAAAAAGCTGCTGTTATTCAAGAGTTACAAGCAACATCTGCATCTAAAGTGGCAATGGTTGGCGATGGTATCAATGATGCTCCGGCTTTATCACAAGCAGATGTGGGAATTGCTTTATATTCGGGAACAGATGTGGCAATGGAAACTGCCGAAATTGTCTTGATGCGCGATCGCTTAAATGATGTTGTGGCATCAATTCAACTTAGTCGTGCCACCTTCAACAAAATTCGCCAAAATTTATTCTGGGCATTTGCATATAATACAATCGGCATTCCTTTAGCCGCAGGTGTATTGTTACCAAAATTTGGTTTTGTCCTCAGTCCTTCAGGGGCGGCAGCATTAATGGCTTTTAGCTCTGTTAGTGTTGTGACCAACTCAATTTTATTAAAGAGACTAGTTCACCGCCTGTAAAAAACAGCGATCTCAGGTTATACTTAAGTATCGATATTTAAGTGTTACTAAAACCTGTTGAAGCTCCTGGTTGAGCAACAGTAGCACAGAGTAGAACAGCTATGATCTACTCTTTCTATTCAAGTGGAATGTTTATCAGACTTATGACGATATATACCACTGTCAAGCCTGAGAATGCCAGAAAACGATAACTATGTAGCATTTTCTCAGCTAGTGAGGTATAAATTTATGAATGTTTATCTGTATACCTCACAAAGAGCAAAAAATGGTACTATAAAATAATTTTGATTAATTAGACTGCAACCGATTATAGTAACGATGTATCAATGGCAACGGAAAATGATGAAAGCCATCTACTGATTATTGAGGATGATCAAGGTCGCAAGGAGTTTCCTTTGGAAAAAACTATTTACTCTCTTGGCAGAGGACGAGAGTGTAATATTCGTTTAGTCTCTCAGTTTGCCTCCCGCCGCCATGCCACATTAGTGAGGATGCAACGAGAGCATAATAGTTATAGTCATCATCATAATTATTATTATTACCGAATTGTAGATGGTGATGCCAAAGAAAAACCTAGTGCCAACGGTCTGATGGTTAATGGATGCAAAATACCAGTTCACAATTTAAAAAATGAAGATGAGATCGTTTTTGGTCCTGGGGTACGTGCTATTTATTATCTATTAAAAAATACTCAGATATGCAGGGATACGGATGATAGTGAGTACGATATTACACTTATAAACCCCGGTATGGCTGAAGATGAAGATATAGAAGAGTAACGCAAGTTAAAATAAGGGTTTGGTTGAGGTGCATTTGCATTATGAAAGTAGCCATTACTGGAGCAACAGGATTTGTCGGGAGTCGTTTGGTAGAACGACTGCACAAGGAGGGTCATAGAATACTAGTGTTAACACGTAACACTTCCTCTGCTCAAAAAGTTTTTCCGCCTGGGGCTTTTCCTAATGTAGAAATTGTGGCTTACACACCCACAGCATCTGGTTCTTGGCAAGCAGCTTTAGCTGGTTGTGATGGTGTCGTTAATCTCGCCGGAGAACCCATTGCTGAGGAACGTTGGACACCAGAACAAAAGCAGAAAATCCTCAATAGCCGCCAGCTAGGTACACAGAAAATAGTGGAAGCAATAGCCAAAGCTCATCCTCAACCCTCTGTGTTAGTCAATGCTTCGGCTGTTGGCTACTATGGAACTAGTGAAACAGCTACCTTTGATGAAACGAGTTCATCTGGTAACGATTTTCTCGCTCAAGTTTGTCAAGCCTGGGAAGCAGAAGCACAAAAAGTTAAAGATGCTGGTGTGCGCCTTGTAATTCTGCGTTTGGGTATTGTTCTGGGTAGTGGTGGTGCTTTGGGCAAAATGATTACACCTTTCAAACTTTTTGCAGGTGGCCCCCTTGGTAGTGGTCGGCAGTGGTTATCATGGATTCACTTAGATGACTTAGTGAATCTGATTTTACAAGCTTTAACTAACCCAGAAATGGCTGGCGTATATAATGCCACTGCTCCTAATCCGGTTCGGATGGCAGGGTTAAGCCAATCTTTGGGACAAGTCATGCAACGTCCTTCGTGGTTACCTGTTCCTGGGTTTGCTTTGGAAGCGCTCTTAGGAGATGGAGCGATGGTAGTTTTAGAAGGTCAAAGAGTCATGCCTAAACGCACTTTAGCGGCAGGTTTTGAGTATGAATACCCGGATTTGCTACCAGCGTTGACACAAATTATTCGGTAAATATTTTTAATTTGCTTGTAGTCAAGACTTTAGTTTGATCAAGATGTGGGGGGATGGCTGCGCTGACCACGTAGCTGCGAACATAGGACTAAAGTCCTGACTACAAACTGTTAATCAGCCTGGAATTTTCGAGAAACCCAACTAACTAAACCGCTCAGAAGAGCGCCACCCATGAGGATGCCAATTGCGGGGTTAAATAGTGGTTGCCAAAGTTGATGCCATAAATCTAAACCTAAGTTTACTCCCGCAGCATCACCAATGGCCGCGATCACTAGCCAGGCAAAGCCCAGGAAAACTAAGAATACATCGGCAACTAAAACTAGATTTAGCCAGTTTAATAATTTTTCTTTCATCAGGGAGTGAGAAGTGGGGAGTAGGGAAAGAGGCAGGGGAGCAGGGAGCAGGGAGCAGGGGGGCAAAGAATTTTGGCTTTTGAGCAGACTAGTACAGCACGGAGTAAATGTGTATACCATTTAAAAAAGTCCAAAATCCCCAAATTAAGCCTTTTGACTTTTGACTTTTGACTTTTGACTTCCGCTTTGCGGTACTAGCCCCTAAGTTTATTCTTCAAATATCCAGGTTTTGACTTTTGCCAAACTCTTCCAGTCTGGTTTTCGGCTTAAACCATCGGCAATGCTATCTTTAATTTCTTTTTCCCATTCTTCGTTGACAAAAATTAACTGTTTTGCGAATTCAATATGTTCTCGCAAACCTTTTTCACCTGTTTCCAACATGGACATAGCCAAGTTAATTCTGGCTTGTGGGTCTTGTGGATTTAACTTTACTGCCTTCCGCGCCGCTTTGGAAGCCAATTTTGGTTTGTTGTCGAGCAAATACAACCAAGATAAGCAAATCCAAGCTGAACTTGTTTCCGGGGCGCGATCGCACACTTCTTTAAATACAGGTATTAAAGATTCTGGTGCTTCACCAGCTTTATAGCGTTCCAAACCTGTATCAAACAGGAATTCAACTGTTTGAGCCATAGCAAATCAGTTAATAGTTATATAGTCAATAGTTAGGAGTCAGTCATCAAGAGTAATTAACAACTGACAACCGACCAATGACAATATTACAACTATTCCAGCAGAAAGCCCACGAGTCTGTGGGTGACTGCGACGATAAACCCGTTTTTTGCGAGGATATCAAACTCCAAATGACTTACCGCAACCACAGGTTTGGGCGGCATTGGGGTTAGTGAATTGGAAACCACCACCAATCATGGCATCGCTATAATCGAGCATTAAACCGTAGAGGTATAATAAGCTTTTGCCATCACAAACAATTTTGAAGCCATCGTAATCGAAAACTTCATCCACAGGGGTGATCTTGCTGGTGTCCTCAAAGTCCATCATGTAAGACATTCCCGAACAACCGCCTTGACGGACTCCTACTCGTAAGCAGAGTTCGTTGCCTTGCTTTTGTTGCAAGGACTTTACCTGAAGCAAGGCGGATTCGCTCAGTTGAATTCCACGTTGTTGGGACTGAGTTGCTTGTGTCATTTTGCTGTTTCAACTCCTTAAGTGGTCTAACTAGTAACTGGGATAGCTTTTCTCTTACCCTGGGGTCACCGGTTTTGTTTTTGTTTTTGTTTTCATTCTAGCGATATTGATATAGTTAGTCGCTAAATTGAAAACACTCCGTCAAAAGCAGGCAAAACTTTTTATTCTAGAATTGAGAGATTCGCTGTGTTTAGGGATGCGGGATTTTTGGAGTTTAAGCCTTGTGGCCACCACCAGTTGCAACCACTCTTCAGGTGTAGCCAGGAAGATTTTACCCAAGGCTAGTTATTCCCCATAGTTTACTTGCAAATTGCTTCTTTTTGATTAATCTACTTTATGACAAGTTTAAATCGCTCTACCAGTCGTCGGTTGAAGACATTAACTCAAATTCCTTCTGTATGGGAGGGCGATCGCCGTCCAATGTCATCATCGCCTTCCTCAGATTTAGATTCGGAGTCCCAGGGTGAATGTATTCTTTGGGTAGATGGCTCACAGGGTGTTGTCCGAAGCATGGACGTGGTATCTCCTGAAACAGGCCCAGAAGCAATTGTTCGCACCTTAATGCGCGCAATGGAGCATCCCCATAGTCCTGGTAAACCCGCCAGACCTCAAAAGATCGTCGTCAAAGACCGAGAAATTCAGTTTTACCTGCGCGGTGTGCTACAAGATTTGGATATTGCCATTGATTACGTTCCAGAATTACCCTTAATTGACGAACTGTTTCGGGGGTTTACGGAAATTCTAGAGAACCAAGTTCCCGATTTACCCCCCCAGTATGCACAAGCCTTGCATGATCAAGCTTTGGCTCTTTGGCAGACTGCACCTTGGGAATTTTTAGAAGAACAGCAAATCTTGTCCATAGAGATTAACAGCGCCGATGTGGGTACACTTTACGCCTCGGTGATGGGGATGCTAGGGATGGAGTATGGGATTTTATTTTATCGCTCGGAAGATTCTCTGAAGCAGTTTCGAGCCGCAGTTTTAGAGGATGATGAATCACAAGGAAGTTTAGAAGAAGCTTTCCTGAAACAAGATTGCCTGTTTCTCACTTTTGAAAGTGAAGATGAAATGGGCGAAGATGAAATCGACGAAGATGAAGATTTAGCCGACCTGCCCATGTCGGAAATTGAGCCTACTTTTGGTAATATTCATCCTTTAGAAGGATTGCGCTCTGTTTTATATGAAGAAGAGGCACTTGCAGTCTTTGTGGCTCTAGAGAGCCTGATCTGCTTTATCCGCGATTATCACAGCCAGCTCAATAATGAGATTTTTCCTAGTCTGAGTCGTAGCTATGAAATTTCTCTCCCTGAATCCGCTTCAGAAACAATTAAATCTTTGCCTGTGACTGTCTCCACTCTGCCGCAGTTAGCAGCAGAATTAGAGGAAATGGCAGGTTTTGATCTCGAAGAACTAGAAACGGGAGAGGAAGACTTAGCTGATTTTCCTTCGTTGCGAGATGACTTGATCCCAGAAGATGCTTTTCTCAGTCTGGGAGTAATCTCTTGGGAAATGCTAGATTCCTTGCGTCAAGGTGTTCAAACTCATCAAGTTGGTGAAATAGCAAAAGTGGGTGACGGATTACCGGTAATTTTAATTCAAACCTCGCGACCCAAGGCTAAAACTGTCATTGAAAATATTGCCGCCGCAGGCGGACTCAAAGCCATTTGCTTTAATCCAGGCGCAGATCCTTTTGATGGCGATCGCTACGATTTGGGTTTGTTGCAAACGGAAGATGATGAATTGTTCTTGTTCGGTGAATTTTTAGATGATGATCCCACTCATAGAGAAGCCCGCAAAAAATGGAATCAGCGATGTAAAAATACCCAGGGCTACTGTGGGTTAATTATTGCCAAAGGACTCACAGGAGCTTCCCGTGGGAATCCCCAATTGCGAGATATGATGGCTTTGTTTGAAGCGCGATCGCTTTCACCTCAAGATTTAGGTATCGGAACTCTCCAACTCATGCCGCAACTTTAAATGTACCAATCACCACAGATGAAGCGAAATTTTGATAAAATTTCCTGAAATCGCCGTTATTTGTGATTTATCTGTGGTTTTTTATGGACAGTAGAGTACATATTCTTAGCTAATTTTTAGCTGCTATGGCAATGGCAAATCTTTAGAGGATGTTGTCCCAGTTTTGTGTGAATATAATGCGCTACTTGATCATTATGATATTTTGGTTGGCTTTTTCGGCAAATTAACTTGTTTCACAACCGTTGAATGCTCCACCGAAAAATGGATTAACTTGACAAAATCTCAACGCTATCGCGGTGATTCTGACATTTCCATGTATTATCAGCTTTTTTGAGGTTATATAGGACTAATATTTGATTTGTGTTGGCGTAGCCTGCGCTTTGCGCTTACAGACCCGTAGGGTGCGTATAGTAAGGGCATGGCTGCTATATAACGGTAGCGTAACGCACCAAAGCCTTGATAATAGTGCGTTAGGATGAAATCCGTAAGATACCCTACAGTACTGAATTTTTTTGATAAATCAAACCAGATTCCTATACATCCTGTCTTCTCTCAACAGAATTAAGTGAAAATTGACATATTCTACTTTCTCTGCCAGTTGTTTTGGGATATAGCAGCCAATTTTCCTCAAATTACCTTTAAAGAAAGATTGTTGAAAGTATAAAAATCATGGTTATAATAGCCGTACTATACCAAAAAATCCCCCAAACATTCCTTCTGGAAAAGGGAACTTAATAACAAACAAGCTGCGTCTTATTTCAGGAAGACTCTAGTAATAAATTTACACTGGTTCCACTAGTTGTAGACACAAAATTGGAGCTAATATCGCCAATATCCCTAAATATAAGGATAAAAAAATGTTATGGTTAATGCAATTTGATGAAGATTATATAGAGATAAAATGCTAATTTTAAACAAGCTATTATCCCTAGATAAAAAGAAAAATTACTCAGCAAATTTATCAAACATTTTTGGATAATAGTCACAGTAATGCTTAATTGATCACGTTCCTTTTAGAGGATCTGTTCTGAGAGCAAAGCATCGTTACGAATTACCAATTAGTAATTATTTAGTCAGGCTGTGATCAACAGCTGGCTAGTGTAACTGCCTTTACGAGAGAGTGTGCCATATTTTTGCTGTCACCATGGTAATTCTATTTCTATATTTGATTGGGCAATGATCAATACATTAGACAAAGATGACTTTTTTAGTGCTAATGGCATTGCTTGTTTATTGACACAAACTCTGATAATCTTATCGTCTTCATCTTGAGTTAATTGTTCTTTTTGATGGTGTTAACATACAGCAGATAGCATGATAATGACTAATAAAAAATGGGCCGTAAAACGTATAACTGTCAATTTAGCAACACAGGAAGCGGAAAAACTAGAAAAATATTGTCAGCAAACAGGTAGACCTGCAACAGATGTAATTCGCGAACTGATTAGAGGGCTAACTGTATCAGATGACAGCAAGGAAGCAAACAAGTAGGGATCTAGTTTTACTGCTTTGTAGATGATGCTGTTGTGACTTTACAGAATAGTGATCTTGATATAAATAGGCAATTCCGACACCAACCCAGTTACAATCTGTAAAGAAACTGAAAAGGTAAGATGGAATGCGTGTCGCAATAGTGGGTGCGGGACTGGCTGGGCTAGCAACCGCAGTAGATTTGGCTGATGCTGGTTGTGAAGTCCAGATTTTTGAGTCCCGTCCATTTGTTGGTGGTAAGGTCAGTAGTTGGGTTGATGATGATGGCAACCATATTGAAATGGGGTTGCACGTATTTTTTGGGTGCTACTACCAGCTATTTGATTTAATGGAAAAAGTGGGGGCGTTATCAAATTTACGCCTGAAAGAACATACCCACACCTTTATTAATAAAGGGGGACGCACTGGGACATTAGATTTCCGCTTCTTTACTGGTGCGCCTTTCAATGGATTAAAGGCATTTTTTACGACTTCTCAACTGTCTTTACAAGATAAACTGCAAAATGCGATCGCTTTGGGTACTAGCCCCATAGTTCGGGGGTTGGTAGACTTCAACGGGGCGATGAAAACTATCCGCACCTTAGATAAAGTGAGCTTTGCTGAATGGTTCCGTAGTCATGGCGGTAGTGAAGGTAGCATCAAACGGATGTGGAATCCCATTGCTTATGCTTTGGGATTTATTGATTGTGACAATATTTCTGCCCGTTGTATGTTGACTATCTTCCAGTTTTTTGCTTGTAAAACCGAAGCCTCAATTATGCGGATGCTGGAAGGTTCCCCAGATGAGTATTTACACAAGCCTATCCTTAAATATTTAGAAGATAGAGGCGCTAAAGTTTATACACGTCGCCAAGCACGAGAAATTCAATTTACCGAGTCAGGCGAACAAACTCAAGTTACTGGCATCGTAATTGCTGAAGGTGACACCACAGAAATCATTACGGCTGATGCTTACGTCTTTGCTGGCGATGTCCCAGGGGTTCAGCGGATATTACCCCAAGAGTGGCGTAAATGGTCAGAATTTGACAATATCTATCAATTGGATGCTGTACCAGTAGCTACAGTGCAGCTGCGATTTGATGGCTGGGTAACAGAACTGCAAGATCAAGAGGAACGCCAACAGCTAAATCATGCGGCGGGGATAGATAATTTGCTCTATACTGCCGATGCTGATTTTTCTTGTTTTGCTGATTTGGCTTTGACTAGCCCCAGTGATTATTATCGTTCAGGAGAAGGGTCTTTGTTACAGCTGGTACTCACACCGGGAGATCCTTTTATTAAACAAAGTAATGAGGCGATCGCACAACACGTCCTCAAGCAAGTTCATGAACTGTTCCCCTCATCGCGAGAACTGAATATGACTTGGTATAGCGTTGTGAAATTGGCGAAATCTCTCTACCGGGAAGCACCAGGGATGGACCCTTTCCGTCCTAACCAAAAAACGCCGGTGAATAATTTCTTTTTAGCAGGTAGTTATACTCAGCAAGATTACATCGACAGCATGGAAGGAGCAACTATTTCCGGACGGCGTGCGGCAAAAGTGATTTTAGAGAACGTGAAAAAATAACGCACCGCACTAGGCACACAGGAAGCAGAGGAAAAAAGAAAATGTCAGAGTGGTTAGAGCATAGTGTGCAGATTGAAGTCGAAGCTCCCATAGAGTTAGTATGGGGACTCTGGTCTGATTTAGAGCAAATGCCTCGTTGGATGAAGTGGATTGAATCGGTGAAGATTTCGCCAGAGAATCCAGACATCTCTCTCTGGAAACTCAGCACTAATGGTCTGGAATTTAAATGGCAATCCCGGATGCTGAAAGTTGTTAAACAGCAAATTATTCAATGGGAATCGGTTGATGGTTTGCCGAATCAGGGAGCAATTCGCTTTTACGATCGCCACGGTAGTAGTATCGTCAAAATGACTATTTCCTATGCTATTCCTGGGCTGATTGGCAAAATTATGGATAATTTGTTTTTGGGTCGGGTAGTAGAGTCTACTATTCAAGCTGACTTGGAAAGGTTTAAAGAATATGCTTTGAATATCCAGTCTAATAGTTAAGGCTGTGATCTAACTACCTTGGCAATTTTAAACTATGCGGCGTTACACACTGTTGCTTCTGGTAGTGCATCGCCCGTAGCTTCATCAGCAATAATCAGAGACTCTAAAGCTTCAATATCTAAGCCCTAGCAATACCCGTTTCTACGTCTAAGGATATGTTTAATTTTGAGATATTAATGAGATATTAATGAGATATTAAATTGAAAAATTCATTCAAATAGAAACTTATGGCAACCGAGCAAGAGCTTCAATCTCTTTTTAATTCCTTAGATCGCGATCAAGACGGCAAAGTATCCCTGAATGAGTTTTTTTTAAGTCCTGGCTTAACTGCAATCATCTCATCAGAAACAAATACCAATAGCCCCCAGGAGTTACTAGTACAGTATGATTTAGACGAAGACGGTAGTATTACTTTTGAAGAGTTAAAAGACGCAGTTGAGAAAGCAAATAATTTAACCTAGTACAGGTCGGCGGAAATAAACCTACCATTTAAAACAGCCAGAAAGCCTAAAATTAAAGCATGAGTGATTTTTGAATGAGTAACTTCCGCCTTGCGGTACCAGCAGTCAAAAAACCCAATACCAAATACCCAATACCCAGAATCCCTCTCTAGCCCAAACTTTGAGGGATTTGCAATTTCTAGGTCATTGGTGACTCGCTAGGGAATTTCAGTAATAAAATAGTCTACTGTATGATTGCCATTTTTATGTTATTGCAACCGCCTTTTCCCTTTTTTCCTAGTTGAAAAAAACTACCAAGTTGGGTCACTATACAAATTAATTGTCATTTCTGCACTTCCTGGTGATACTGCTGAAATACAAGCGCGGATGACATCTCCATTTTCCAGTTCTACTGTGCAAGCGTGACAAGAACCCATGAGACAACCGGTGGGAATCAATACCCCTGCTCGTTCGGCGACATCTAACAGAGGTTCTCCCACTTCGGCATCTACAGTAATATCATCTGGCAAAAAGCGGACGCGAATACTCATGAAACAATCTTCTACTTAAGGTAAAAAGGGCGTTAAGTTTAAATGGGTTTCAACTTCTGTGGCGATGGAATCGATAATTTGTTCTCGCTGTTCTCTGTAGTTAGCAACACCGGTGGGCAAAGATTTCAAGCCTCGTTGTTGACGCAGGCGATTTAACCAAGTCCGTCGCCAAGGGCCATTGTCAAAAAGTCCGTGGAGATATGTACCCCAAATAGATTGACAACTATCCACTAACCCTAAATTAACATCATCAAATAAAGGGTGGTAGGCTGGTTTATCTCCTTGTTCTTCTACACGCGATCGCCCTTGGTGGATTTCAAAGCCATTGACTGGTAAGCCCATCTGGGGATAATTTGAGCTAACTTGGCGCTGACGGGCAATTTTCTGTCCTGTAATTACTGTTCTAATGGGTAAGAGATTTAACCCCTGAAATCTGCCGGCTTGTCCTTCTACTCCTTCTGGATCGGCAATAATTTGCCCCAGCATTTGGTAGCCACCGCAAATACCCAAAACTGTACCACCAGAAGCTGCATAGTTTTGAATCGCTTCCGCCATACCAGTTTTTTGCATCAGTAGCAAATCATTGATTGTCGTCTTTGACCCTGGAATAATTACAGCATCGGGATGTCCTAAATCTTGTTTTGGACTCAGATATTTGACAGCGACAGTTGGTTCTGATTCCAAGGGGTCAAAATCGGTAAAGTTGGAAATTCTCGGTAAGCGGATGACGGTAATATTCAGGTCAGTATTGCTTTTGTATGACTTACGTTCTAGCAGGTCAAGGGAGTCTTCTGCGGGAAATATTTCTTGAAAATAAGGGATGACACCAACCACGGGGATACCAATCCGTTCTTCTAACCATTTGATTCCCGGTTCCAAGAGCGATCGCTGTCCCCGGAATTTGTTAATTACTATACCTTTAATTAATTGGCGTTCTTCTGGTTCTAGTAACTCCAGAGTTCCGACCACATGAGCAAAAGCACCACCACGGTCAATATCAACTACTAATATAGTTGGTGCATTCAGATATTTTGCGATCCGCATATTGGTCAAGTCGCGGTGCTTGAGGTTAATCTCCGCCGGACTACCTGCACCTTCACAGACTAGCAAATCAAATTCTGTGGATAAATGTTTCAGAGATTCTTCTATTGCTTGCCAACCAATATTAAAGTATTGTTCGTAATAATCTGAAGCTTTGACTCTGCCTACGGGTCTACCTTTGATAATGACTTGGGATGTCATATCTCCTTGGGGTTTGAGTAAAATCGGGTTCATTTCAACCGTAGGAATTACACCTGCGGCCCAAGCTTGGACGGCTTGAGCATAACCAATTTCTCCCCCATTCGCAGTGACATAAGCATTCAAAGCCATATTTTGACCTTTAAAGGGAGCCACCCGCCAACCACGCCGCGAAAAAATGCGACAAATAGCTGTACTTATCAGTGATTTCCCTGCGTGGGATGTTGTTCCCACTACCATAATTGCTTTCATAGGTCAGGATAAATTTTTCAAAATCAGGTTGAACGATAATATAGCGTTTGACAATGGGGTAGGTTATGCAAAGAAATAACGTAGACGCATTTAATCCTAAATTTTGAGTTTTCTATCCTAAAAAGGGATTCTAAACCAGTAAATGACAGTGTTATAAAGGCGATCGCTCCACGAGGGACTAGGCCATTTATCCTGGAGTTGTTCCACCAACTGATGACCTAGAGGAGTGAGGCGAAAAGCATCGGTAATTCCTTGACCATCGACTTCTCGCCGCAAAACACCGACTTGGATTAGCCAGCCCAAAGCATTATCGCACGCCAATTCTGATAAAGGGCGTTGGGTATAGCCATGCTTGACACCATTTTCCATTGCGATCGCACCTAATGGTACACTCTGCTGACGCATTCCTTCAAACAAAACAATATTGAAGGGAGAACAGATCAGCGATCGCTTCGCTCTTTCTTCTGTGTTACGAGTATAGAAAAACGTTTTCCGTTTTGGTAAATGAATAGTAGGCATTTTTGTCATTAGATATTGGTCATTGGTCAATCAATTTTAGATTTTAGATTTTGGATTAGACTGCAATCTAAAATACTCGCTGCGCTGCGTAAGCTTCGCTAACGCTTTCTCCAAAATCCAAAATTCTTTGCCCCCCTGCACCCTGCTCCCTGCACCCCTGCCTCTTATCTCCCTACTCCCCAGGTAATACTTTCTCTAGTAAATCATTTAAATATTGTAAATTATTGTAAAATCTCAAAGTCATCAATTTAAAACAGGAAAGGTTCATTATGCCTCTAGCAGTTGGTACAGATGCACCTGCATTTACCGTCAAAGATACTAACGGCAACCCCATTTCGTTATCTAGTTTCGCTGGAAAGACAGTTGTTTTGTATTTTTATCCCAAAGATGACACTCCAGGCTGCACCAAACAAGCTTGTAGCTTTCGGGATGCCCAATCACAATATTCAGGTAAAGATGTAGTAGTGCTGGGAGTTAGCGCCGATGATGAAGATGCTCATCATGCGTTCACCGAAAAATATAATCTGAACTTTCCTCTGTTAGCTGACACCGACAAAAGTTTAATCAAAGCTTATGATGTCGATGGCGGTGGTTATGCCAAGCGTGTCACTTACGTAATTGACCCTAACGGCAAAATCATTCATGTTGACGCTAATGTCAATACCACTACTCATGCCAGTGATATTTTAGCTGCACTTGGTCTGTAGTTTTTAGATTTTGAATTGACCTCAACTCCAACTGATTCTGAAGTTCGGGGTTGAGGTTTTGGGATCAAATCTACGGCAATTGAATTTTTGCAGGTGAACTCGATGGTGAATCTGTATTGGACTGTTGCTGTTTTTCAAAAGCCTCACGTTGCCTAGCTCTAAAGTCTGCTGCGGTTGAGTCTAGTTGTTCTTTTTGCTGATTAGCATCCCAGTTGATATTCCCCAGATTTGCCCGATGAATCATATCAAACATATTGAAATCACCTGAGTTTGGGGGGGCAAATTGATCGCTATTCTGGTTTGTACCACGATCAACTGAGTTTAATTGAGCCAAACTTGGTTGAGCAATGAACAACGAAGCAAAGCCAATTCCTGCCACAGTTAGCAGTGAAAGTTTAGTAACTGATAAAAATGGTTTTTTCATAGAGTTTTAACCCTTAAATTGCTGTAACGAATCCAGTTGTGATCTTACGCCAGAGTCCGCCGCAGTCGGGGTTGAATGCTCAATAAAGCTACAAGGGCAAAGCCAAACAACACCAGCAGCGCTCCACCAAAGGTAACATTACCCCAAGGCGCTGTCATCACTACACTATCTAGTCCCCAATCGCTGTGAAGATAAAGATAGCGTATTGGTTCAATGGCAAAGCTGAGAGGATTGAGTGTAGCGACAACTTGCAGCCACTGAGGCATGAAGGATAAAGGAGCCAAGGCGGTACTTGCAAATAGCAGAGGCAGGTTAGTAACAAAAATTACGGCAATTAATTCAATGTGACCTGGTAAAGCAAAAGCCAAACCGAGGGAAATGGCAGTTACGCCTAATGCCAGTAGAAAGACAATTAAGGCGATCGCACCTAAACCTGCTACATCCGGTAGCCCCGCTCCTAGAAAGGCTGCTGCTGCCACAATCACGGCTGCTTGCAACAGACTTTGACTAATAATAAAGATGGCGGAAGCGAAGACAATGGAAAACCGCGATGCTAAAGGTGCTACCAGCAAACGATTTAAAAAGCCGAACTCCCGGTCAAACATCACAGGTAAACCGGCATTCAAAGCCCCAGCAAAAGCTGTAAAAACAATTATACCAGCAGCCAGAAATTGTCCGTAGTTTCCAGTAGTTCCAAACAAACCTTTGGGAGCATTTTGGAATAAAGCCCCAAATAGCACTAACCACATTACCGGCTGAATAATTCCGGCGACTAAGGTTGAGGGACGGCGTTGTAATTGAATAAACAAGCGACGAGTTAAAGCCAACGTCTCTTGTAATAATTCACCAAAAAAATTGGGGGCAGCATTCACATCAACTTGTGGCGATGCTAGTTGCTGCCAATTCATTTCAGATTTAGGGGTAACACTCATAATCAGTTATCAGTTGACAGTTATCAGGTTTGGAAGCGTTTACCTCATGTTTTGCTTTTTTTCGGCTTTGGGATCGCGGGTGCTAACTGCGGCGAGTTCTGCATCCAGCAAGGTGCGTCCGGTGGCGGCGAGGTAAACGTCATCGAGGCTGGGGCGAGATTGGGCAATGCCAAAGGTGGGCAAGCCGACGGTGTTTAGGGATTGCTGTATAGTCATTAAGGCATCAGTTTGAGGTGTCACCACCAAATTGAGGGAATTACCTTGAGCGCTGTTAATAATTACTTCTTGCACAAAGGGTAAATCTTGCAAGAGGTGTTTGGCTTTTTCGGCTTCCTCAATGGGGGAAAATTCGCGGATTCGCAAAGTTATGCGATCGCCCCCAACTTGATCTTTTAATTGCGAAGGTGTCCCAGATGCAATTACTACACCACGGTCAATAATTGCCACGCGATCGGCGAGGGCATCAATTTCTTCTAAATAATGGCTGGTGATCAGTACTGTGGTGCCAGAGGCGCGTAGCTGCCGCAGGAAATCCCATACCACAAAACGGCTATCTATGTCAAGTCCCACAGTCGGCTCATCCAACACCAAAACATCTGGTGCGTGGAGCAAACCAGCCGCCAAGTCAAGGCGCTTGCGTAACCCGCCTGAATAGGTTCCGGTTTTTTTATTAGCGTATTCCTGTAAACCGAGCAAATCCAATACCATATCAATACGCTGTTTGGCTACAGCACGGGGGATATGATAAAGCGCTGCTTGGAGTTGCAGTAATTCTTTACCAGTCAGTACCTTATCTAATGCAACTTCTTGCGCCACATAGCCCAGCTTTTGTCGGGCGATTCTGGGGTTATCGATCACGGAGATCCCAGATACGGCGATTTTGCCAGCATCCGGTGTAGTCAGAGTACATAAGGCGCGCAGAGTCGTAGTTTTCCCAGCCCCGTTAGGGCCGAGTAAACCAAAGATTTCTCCTGGTTCTACCTGAAAGGATACATCTTTGACAGCAACTACTGCGCCGTAGCTCTTTTGCAGATTTTCAATTAAAACGGCGGGAGCCATGACAGCTTAACCCCTAACTATACAAATCTCAACAAATTATATTTCTATTGTAGTTGAGTAGTGTGAGGTCAGGCGATCGCTTGGCTACGTTCTGTGATTTTGTGGGTAATCAAACTTTTTTCAAACCGTAAACCAGCGAAAACCTGTACACAAGCTGATATGTTTTGCCGCTCTTCTGTAACCTCAATCATATTATTGTCGTAACTCAAGAACTATGAACCTATCCCACTAATCATATTTTGTGAATCCAGATGTGGATGGTAGCCAGGTCAATAAATGCGTCAAAATAAACCTTTCGACGCTCCCATTTAACGACTAGACGACGGTATTTGCGTTGATACCAAGCGAAACACCGCTCCTGCTGAAATCTAGTCACAGAAATTTTAATGGGTCTTCCTCTGTTTTTCCTGGTTTTCTAAACTCGTTTTGGCCATTGGGGGCGAATACGTCGTTTGCGTAAGGCGGCACGTTTTTCTTTGGAGTCATAACCTTTATCAGCAGCCAACACCTTGAGACGTTTACGCGGTCTGCCACGTTTTAATGTTTTTAGCTTTACACGATACTTTTATATTAGTAGGATAGGTTCATAGCTTTTATCTCTTTCACTACTTCCGGATCACTACTCCTTTTTAATAGGATCTGTGTCCTTTCTAACAGCAGGTGTGGGGAATTTGCATTTTACAGATATTTCCATACTGCCTTCTGCGGAGCCTTCAGTAAAAATGATGCCAGTTTTGCCACCAAGTTTGATGCCGAATTTGAGGGTGATTTCTTCGACTTCGGCGGAACCGAGATGTTGAAATGCGCCGATGGCAAAATTGGCATAGGTTTGAATTTTGGCTTGAACTTCAGACATTTTGAGTAAAACTTCATCGGTTGCGCCTTTTTCTCCAGGGCGTTTACCTGTGTTGGTAGAATTAGGAATTGCAGGAACAGTTGGAGCTTCAACAAATATCTCAACGGTTCTACCATTTTCTTCGATTAAGAGACGTTGGAGTTCAGACATTGTGACACCGTGTAATATTTGAAATTTAAGAGAAAATAGCAGTTTTTAGGAAATAGCCATAATTATTATACTCAGCTAATCTTTGTAGATATACTTATTTTAAGTAGGTTAGTTTTTCTTTCCATAGTTGGGATCGCATGACCAGATACGCACTTGTGATTGGCATCCAAAAATATGGTGGATCGGGGTTTGGTAGTTTAGAGAAGCCCGTCGAAGATGCAGAGGCGATCGCGCAAATATTAAAAGCACATGGGGACTTTGTTTAGGTTACTCGCCTACCTTATCAGTGGAATGGCGAAAAACAAAGCTATGAGGTGGTAGAGGCTGATCTCAAAGGCACGGATTTAGGAAATGCAATTATTGATTTTTTTGCGAAGGTGGGGAGTAATGAGGCGCTAATCTATTTCAGTGGTCATGGCGCTCAAGTAGTTGATAATCTTGGGCAGAAGAAAGGCTATCTAGTCACCTCAGATTGTAAATCCGAGAATGTGGCATCTACTGGAATTGGCTTAGAGGGTTTGAATGGCTTAATTTTAAATGCAGATTTTAGCAGCTTGGTGGTTTTGCTTGATTGCTGCCATAGTGGAAGCTTGTTAGAGAAAAGTCAAATTTCTAGCGCTCTTGGTACTTTTCGCTCTGGTGATCGCAACTACTTTTTAGCAACGGCTTGCCGCAGCCATGAGAAAGCCTATGAGGGTGAGGATTACAGTTTATTTACTGCTGCGGTGATTAAGGCTTTGAACTCGCCCAGTGCTGATGGTAAGGTGCGGACAGCGCAACTAAATCAGGTAATTGATGAAGAACTGAGAGGATCGGGACAAGAGCCTGTTGTTTTAAAATCAGGTGGTGAGATTACGTTAGTAACTTATCCATCGACAGGGAAGATTGAGGCGGATTGCTCGGATCAATTACAAAATGCGATCGCGAAGCTGCATTCAGATTATGAGATTTTAGATGATGCTTTTTTTGAGGAGGTTGCGACGAAGGTGGCTAATAAGCAAGCTCGCACCCAGATTCTGAAGTTACGGGCAGCAAATTGGTCAATGTTGTTTCAGAAAAATTATGTGGAGCGTGACCAGCAGGGAGAAGCATTGGAGAAAGCGCTACAACTCTCTGAGGATTATGGCATTTCATTGATGTTGATTCGGGGTGAACCAGGGGCGGGTAAGACGGCGTTGTTACGGTGGTTAGCCTATGAGTTGTTTTGTCAAGATAAGCGAGTATTTCATAAGAAGAGCCAAAACCAAGTGGGCTGGCTGGAGCAGTTGCGGGAGTTTTTTGAGGAGTCGGATGGGGAGCATTTTTATGTAATTGCTGATGATTTGTTTCGGGATGACTTGTTTTTGGAGGAGTTGCAACAGAATGAGTTTTTATTTCCTTTAACTCTAATTGGAACAACGCGCCAGAATGAAGATCGTCACTACGAGTTGGAGGGATTGGAATATGAGGCGGTTTGTTTAAATTTAGCAAAGCCTAGTGCGGTAGAGAAGGAGCGGATTTTGGCGTTGCCAGAGGTACAAACTCATTTGGCAGGAAAATCAACCGCAGAGCGTCAGCAACTAATGGACTCGCCAATTATGTTAGTTCTGATGTTGCAGTTGTCGCAGGGTAAGCCATTTCATCTGGTATTACAGGATATTGTCAAAAATTTGCCACACTCAGATCGACAACCTCTCTACCAAGCTTTTGGGGTACTGTGTAGTTTCTTTCAGTACGGCATCATCATGCCTTTTGAAATTTTGCGTTTTTGTTTGCCAGACTCTAATTGTTCGGAAAGGTTTATTGTGTCAGGGTTGGACGGGCTTATTGATAGAACAACCTATGGCGGTTATGAAGGTTTTACTCCAGTCCATGAGTTAATTGCTAAAACGGTGATGGCGTTAGACTATCGCCCAGACGAATCGCACAATCAGCCCTATGCTTGGGTGGAGCGTCCATGTTTGCTAGAGAGACATTTAAGAGCAATTATTTCTAGGCTAAAAGCAACTCAAGAAACCCAGAAACGTTGGCTTTATCATAGCCTTAGACTTTTAGCAGTGAATGGAGAAGCGGAGTTAGCTAGCAAAATTCTGCAAGATTATTCGCCAGAGATTGAGACTATCCATCAGCAAAATTCAATTACTGGTTTGTCATATTGGGCAAAGCTTTATACTGGAATGGCACTAAGATAAGCCGAAAGCAAGTTGAGATAAGAGTTTAAAGGATTGAGAGTTATAAAAAACGGGTGGAGTAAGGAAAAGGATTTAATTCGCGGAAAGTTTCCGCGAATTAAATTTCCAT
>NZ_CAWQOY010000151.1:0-31867 GCF_963896525.1 Nodularia sp. LEGE 04288 | reverse complement strand
TTCTTAACATTTGCGAGAGCGATCGCTCTCCAAATCGCGAAGCCTTAAACCTACGTTGTCCATTCTCAATAAAAGTGGGTTTTTAGCGAGAACAACAAGGGCTAATTTGTCAAGTACGTAATAAATTTGAATCCTTATGACCCTTGCAAAATAGAGGTTTCAAGATTGTTAAGAATTTTGTGGGTAATGGATAGCCGCAAGCGAGGAGGGGAACCGGATTTCCGCTTAAACCTTGTTTTTAGGGCGGGAAACCCTTTCTGGATCAGGATATGTGTACACCGTAGCCCCGCCATAAATGGACGGAGATTATAAGTTCCTCAGTATTCAACCAACACCTTTGATTTCGCGATAACAGCCCATAAAATCAGGTAGCCATATCGCCCATCTCTCGATGTTGTCTGGGTTTCTCTGGATAGGTGCAAGATATGAGCGCCCCAGGAGGGGAAGTCAAAAGTCAAAAGTCAAAAGTATTAAATTCCCTCGCAACGAATGAAACAAACACATTTTTCTTATTTGGCTAAAAGCCTTACGATGATGGTAACAAATTCGTGGCATTATCCGGTCTAAATTCCGTTAAAAGGCTAATAGTTGCGGCATTTTAGTCATTATTAAAAATTACATTTATAATTTTTTTGCTGCTAGTTAAGAATAAGAACAGCGCCAAGTACAAACAGCATTAGAGGCAGGAGTGGAGGAATGCGATTGCTTTTTTTGTCATCTGCCCAATGATTGATTTCTGGGCAGTCCTTGGATTTAGACACGTTGCAATGCCCCAGAACTTCTGAGTTCTGCTAAGGTGGCATTACCAGTACAAAATAAAGCTGTTTCGAGTTCAGCAATCAGAACTTCGACCAACTGATCCACGGCGGCTTCGGAGTTGACGGCGGCTGCTAAAAAAGGTCTGGCTAAACCGGCTACATCTGCTCCTAAAGCGATCGCTTTGGCAATATCCAATCCATTGATGATCCCACCAGAAGCAATCAAAGGAATTGTCGGTGCGATCGCTCTGATAGACTGAAGACACTCTGCGGTTGGTAAACCCCAATCAGCAAAAGTTTGACCCAAACGGCGCTGCTTATGGTCTTGAGCGCGTTGGCTTTCCACTTTGGCCCAAGAAGTTCCCCCAGCACCAGCAACATCAATGGCTGTCACTCCCGCATCAATTAACTTTTGTGCCATTGGCGCAGAAATGCCATTTCCCACTTCTTTGACAACCACAGGAATGGGTAGTTGCTGACAAAGCTGGGCAATTTTAGCCAACAGCCCCCGAAAATTTGTATCTCCCCGTGATTGCACACACTCTTGCAGGGGGTTAAGATGCAGAATTAGCGCATCTGCTTCCAAGGAATTTACCAGGCGCAAGCAATCATCAAGCCCGCAGCCATAATTTAGTTGCACAGCCCCCAAATTTGCTAACAAGAGAATGTCAGGAGCAAAGGAGCGCACAGCAAAGGTAGGAGCTAAATGAGGCTGTTCCAGCACAATTCTTTGTGAACCCACTCCCATTGCTAATCGGTAGCGTTGAGCGACAGTTGCTAAACGAGTATTGACTAACTGCGCCAATTCGGTTCCTCCGGTCATCGAAGAAATCAGCAGGGGAGCGCCAAGATTTTTCCCCAGAAAGGTGGTTTGCAGATTAATATCACTGCGATTGATTTCCGGAAGACAATCATGAGTCAAGCGATAGCGATCAAATCCGCTAGTTACCTGCTGAAACTGGACATCTTCCTCTAAACAGACACGTAGGTGGTCAGCTTTGCGGCTCTCAATTTCAGTTACAGCATTGACTGATGGTACAGTACTAGTCATCTTGATTTCCTTTAGTGAGTGGTTATTGGCAGCTTAACGCGGATAGTCTTGTGACACCTTCAAAGAGTTGTGAGTTTGATAAATTATTGGCAATGCTTGAGTATTATTAGGATTAATGAAAGTATGAACTGATACGACTTGATTCTTATATTTGAATAAAGTCAGCACAGAACCTATTTTTTGATCAATTCCCCACCAAACTCGATATGCTTCTGTACCGCCAATATTTAATTTTTCTTCTTTGACTGGCATTTCATCACCTAAGCCTACTCCAGAAGCAGACTTGTAATTATTGATTTTTTCATCAAAATTAATATTTTCGACTTTGATATCAGTTTTAACCAAATTTAAAGGCAGTTCCTCACTGTTACCTGTAAGCTTTTGGTTATAAAAAATTACTAACTCTCTACTGCTTCTATCTGCAATCCATGTTGATGGGTAAGAAATCGAATAGGTATTTTTTTCTACATAAGTTTTAAAGTTAGTTGCTGTGTTTGTATTTGTCTTTGGGGCAATAGCAACAGAATTTTTTAGGATCTGTAAAACTGGTGTAGGCAGGATTAAAATTAGGAAAAACAGAATCCAATAAAGTTTGTGAGATTTCATGATTGTTAACTCCTGATTGAATAGTCCATTGGGGAATTGCATGATCAATTTTTGCCATTAGCTTAATAATTTCTTTGATAGCTACAACTCAACAATGATACTCTCCTGATTTTTTCATGAATATTTTATTAGTGAAGCACTACAAAATGGCGATCGCCCATCGCATTGCGTCAGTTGCGTAAGTAAGTGAGCAAGAAAAATTCAATGTATGTCAAGAAATATAAATTATTCGTAGTGGCGTGTTATGCCGTAAGGCTAATACATCCGTTAGCACCCTACCAGATTCAAACCAATGTGGGTGAGAGTTTCTCGACTTGTGTGTACACCGTAGCCGTATATAGCGGGGCTAGGGGAGATCATACCTGCCTAAAATCACAGCCGGTCACTTTTAAAACAACCTCTGAGACAGAATTCCACATCAACAGCCTAAAATACGTAAATCAGGAAAGAGACATTGTATTCTTAGATCATCTTGTGCGATCTGCACTGACTCAGCCTAAGAGGAATATTTTATGCCTGTCAATCCCACCTATCCAGGTGTTTACATTGAGGAAATTTCCAGTGGAGTCCGCACCATTACAGGGGTTTCTACCTCAATTACAGCATTTGTTGGCTACACACCCAGAGGCACATTAAATAAAGCTGTCCGCATCTTCAATTTTGGCGATTTTGAACGTGCATTTGGTGGATTACACCCAGATAGCGAAATCAGCTATTCTATACAGCAATTCTTTTTGAATGGTGGTAGTGATGCTTATGTCGTGCGTGTCGCCCAAGGTGCTAGTCAAGCCAGTCAAATACTCAAGTATGGAACTGGTGAAGATGACAATGCGTTGACAGTGAAAGCTGCTAACGGCGGGAAGTGGGGTGAAGACTTATTTGTGAAAGTAGAACACGTTCCTGATTCTCCAACTACCTTTAACCTCACAGTCACCCGTCAGGTACAACAAGGGAACAGTGCTGATCGTGTTCCTGTAGAAATTGAAAAATTTCTCAACCTGAGTATGGATAGCAAATCTGCTAAATACGCACCAGATGTGGTAAATAGTGATTCTCAGCTGATTCGTCTAGAAATTCCCATAGAAAGCAGTGATAACGAGATTCGGCCATTAGAGACATCGACACAATTGACAAATGGTGCAGATGGTACTAAACCTAGCGCCAATGATATCTTAGGTGAATCTGATGCCAAAACCGGGATATATGCGTTGCGTGATGTGGATTTGTTTAATCTGTTAGTGATTCCAGAAACCACTACACTATCTGAAACTGCTGGTAAAGATGTGATTCAGAAAGCAGTCCAATTTTGTGCAGAACAACGGGCATTTTATATTATTGACCCCCCACCCTCAAAAGGTTTTACTGAGATTGGTGATTGGGCTGTAGGCGCTAGTAAAGATAAAAATGCGGCTATCTTCTTTCCGCGAATTTTGGCAGCTGATCCCAAGAAAGATTTCCGTCTACGGGACTTTCCCGCTTCAGGGGCGATCGCAGGCATATTTTCTCGCACAGATAGCGAGCGCGGTGTATGGAAAGCACCAGCAGGTATTGAAGCTGTCATCCGTGGCGCTCAAGGCCTCAGCTACACTTTAACAGATCCCGAAAATGGGGTTCTGAATCCTTTGGGGATTAATTGCTTACGCACATTTCCCACATACGGAACCATAGTTTGGGGAGCGCGGACTCGTCAAGGCGCTGATCAAGATGCTTCAGAATGGAAATATATTCCCGTCAGACGGTTGGCTTTGTTCTTAGAAGAAAGTCTTTATCGTGGGACTCAATGGGTGGTATTTGAACCCAACGACGAACCACTATGGGCGCAGATTCGCTTGAATCTAGGCGCGTTTATGAATAATTTATTTCGCCAAGGAGCTTTTCAGGGTAAGTCCCCCAAAGAAGCATATTTTGTGAAATGTGACAGTGAAACAACCACGCAAAATGATATCAATCTGGGCATTGTTAATATCGTCGTCGGTTATGCACCCTTGAAACCAGCAGAATTTGTTATTCTCAAATTTCAGCAGATGGCTGGGCAAATTGCTGTTTAAATTAGGGAAAAATTAGGTTTTCTTGACACCTGTAGTTATCTTATCTGATTGGTTAAATTTAATTTTTTTATCTAACCACAGAGCCGCAGAGAACGCAGAGAGATAGAAAAGAGAGGTTTTCCCGAATGCTTGAGGACTGCTGTATTGTCCGCACAAATAAATTAACCATATTTGATTGAGGTTATCATGGCTCAGTTTAGTGTAAATGCCCAGCGTTTCGACCCTTATAAAAATTTTAAATTTCGTGTCAAGTGGGATGGTAGGTATGTAGCTGGAATTAGCAAGGTTGGAGCTTTGAAACGCACTACAGAAGTAGTCACCCATCGCGAAGGCGGCGACCCCAGTAGCCCTCGTGTGTCACCAGGACAAACCAAATACGAAGCGATTACTTTAGAAAGGGGTGTTACCCACGATAAAGATTTTGAACAGTGGGCGAATAAAGTTTGGAATTATGGTTCTGGCTTGGGTTCTGAAGTTTCCCTGAAAGATTTTCGTAAGGACATCATTATAGAGGTGATGAATGAAACTGGACAAGTGGCGATCGCCTATAAAGTCTTTCGTTGCTGGGTATCAGAATTTCAATCCTTACCTGAACTTGATGCAAGTGCGAATGCTATAGCCATCCAAACCATTCAACTCCAAAACGAAGGCTGGGAACGTGACTATGATGTTTCCGAACCCACAGAGCCAAGTTTCTTAGAACCTGCTTAATTGGAGGCAGGGGGCAGGGGGCAGGGTGCAGGGTGCAGAAGAAAAATACATACTCTTCCCATCTCTCTCATTCTCCTCATTTCCCCTATCCCTAAAACTGGTAGAAATTATGCATTTGTTGCCGCTCAAAACTGGTAGAAATTATGCGTTCGTTGTCCGCCCAAAATATGCTCCAAATTTGGGAAACTGGTCAGAATCAGCATCCTATAGATAGAGCCATGACCATGCTGAGTTTTGCTTACCCAGAAAAATCGGTAGATGAGTTAGCATCACTAAGTATTGGACAACGAGACACATCTTTATTAACACTCAGAGAAATCACCCTTGGTGACAAAATGGAAAGTTATGCTGAGTGTCCTCAATGTGCTGAACGCTTGGAATTTACAGTTAATGTCGCAGATATTCGCCTGACTGAACCAATACCAGCAATCAACCAGGAATATCTGCTCACCTCTGGGAATTTACAACTGCGGTTTCGTCTACCTAACAGTAAGGATTTAGCTGCTGTGGTGGGCTATCAAGATGTGAACAAAGCCCGCTATTTAATTGGACAGCGTTGTGTATTAGAAGTTAATCGTGATGGAGTTGCTCTTGATGACAAAGAATTATCTCCTGATTTGATGACTTTGTTAGCACAGCAGATGGCTGAATGTGACCCCCAAGCAGAAATATTATTAAATCTCACCTGTCCGGCTTGCAATCATCACTGGCAAATTTTATTTGATATAGTCGCATTTTTTTGGAGTGAAATTAGCGTTCAAGCCAAGCGCTTGCTGCGTGAAGTTCATACACTGGCACGATTTTATGGTTGGAGGGAAGCCGATATCCTCGCTATGAGCGCAGTTAGAAGACAGTTTTATTTAGATTTAGCTGGTTGATTTTTGGCAATACAATGGCTGACTTTCTCACTACATTGGCTACACGCACTCTAGGTTTAACCCCAGTAATGCAACCCATGATTGCTTCTATATTTACTGCGGGGGAGGTGGGGGAAATTTATCCCGCTTCTACTTCCGAGGTTCTACCTTCTGTGTTCGGTGAATTCCAGCAACAGGAATCTAATCATGAGTCTTTTAGCTTAGAATATACGCCATCACTCGAAATACTAAGGACTGATGAAATATCTATCTCACCAAAACAGTTAGAAAATCATGTATTGCAGTCTCTTGATGAACAGCTTTTAGTTAGTAATCAACCGACTTCCGAATCTGAGATGAAATCAACTTTAGTTAATTATGAAAAAACCGCACCTATTCGAGTTCAACCCGTAATTAATCAGTTAAATTCAATTCCAGAAATAGATGAAATTTCCTCTGTATTTCCTCCCGATTCCCCAGAAAGACTACAAAATACCCAGGCGAAAATATCAGTTAATCCTGTTACAGCATCTTCGGTAAATAAAATATCTGAAATTGAATCTACACAAGTTTTTACTGGTAATCAGCCGACTGCAAAATCTGAAGTTAAATCAACTTTAGTTAATTCGGATAAAATCACACCTATTGGAGTTGAAGGCGTAGTTAATCAGTTAAATTCAATTCCAGAGATAGATGAAATTCCCCCTGTATTTCTGATAGATTCCCCTGAAAGACCACAAAACACCACGGCGGAAATATCAGTTAATCCTGTTACACCACCGTCTATAAATCAAATATCAGAAATTGATTCTATACAGCTTCAAGCGACTTCAGAATCTGAGATGAAACCAAGGTTAGTAAATTCGGAAAAAATTGCACCTATTCGAGTTGAATCTTTAAACAACAAAGATAAAAATAGGGTAAATAATTATATACAAAATAATCTCATGATGGAAGCCAACACCTCTGTATCTCTTGATTCTATATTAACTGAACCTGAGAAATCACCTGAGTTGATTACTGATAGTCGAATATCCCAAAATATTGACATTCCAGATATTGTGATCCCTCAAAACACGTTGGAGTCGGCTAGTCTATCACAAAAAACAGCATCAAAAATTAAACCTATTGTTATGACTCACCCCTCTTCTGTTTATCCCCAGTGGGAATTAGAATCTAGGCAATCTGAACGAGGAAATCAGCCCGAACCTGTACCAGCAACACCAACGCCGACAATTCAAGTCAGTATTGGTCGGGTCGAAGTGCGGGTGAGTAATCAAAGTACATCCCCGAAAACTAGTCATAAATCGACTCGCAAAGAACCAGGGCTGTCTCTGCAAGACTATTTAAAACAACGCCAAGGAGAAAAATCATGAGCAACTCTTTAGCGATCGCAGCTGTCACTACTACTATACGCAATTTACTGGCACGCAGCATTACAGAAGAACTTGGAAGCGGTATTGTTACCACTCGTCCCCCTGATAAAGCCCGTAATGACGCAGATAACACCAATCAAATTAATATTTTTTTGTATCAAACTTTGCCGAATCCAGCTTGGCGAAATATGGATTTACCCAGCCGAGTTAGACCAGGCGAAACGGGACATTTTCCCTTAGCATTGAATTTGTATTACCTCATTACGGCTTACGCTCAGGATAACGAAGATATAATTAGTCACCGCCTTTTAGGTGAAGTCATGCGTATTCTCCACGATTACGCCGTTCTCAACCCGGCTGATATTCGCAACGCTTTACCAGAAAGCGATTTGCACAATCAAATAGAACGGGTGAAAATTACACCCCAAAATCTCAATTTAGAAGAAATTTCCAAACTTTGGATCAGTTTTCAAACTCAATATCGCATTACTGTGGCTTATGAAGTTTCGGTAGTTTTAATTGATAGTAGTCTTCCTGTGAGGACTCCTTTACCTGTGTTAACACGGGGATCTGATGATCAAGGGATTTTGGCACAAGCTAGTTTGTTACCACCTTTTCCTACCCTGCAAGCAGTGCAACCACCCCATCAACAGCCTAGTGTGCGATTAGGCGAAAGCTTGATTTTAAAGGGTTATCATCTCCAAAGTGAAGGTAATATTATTGTCCGATTTGTGCATTCGCGTTTACCAATATCGCGTGATTTGATTCCACAACCAGGAGCTAATAATACAGAAATAAGCGTAGAAATACCTGGAGAAAATCAAGATTGGCTCGCCGGGTTTTACACTGTGATGGTTCTGCTGCAACAAGACGGACAACAGCGAGTCACAAATACACTGTCGTTTTCTTTAGCCCCGAAAATCCCACAATTTGAGATTAACAACAGCATATTAACTCTGACTTGTCAACCCCAAGTTTGGCCAGAACAACGGATAGTTTTGCTGATCGGCGATCGCGAACTTCTGCCCCAAAATATTACCCAAAAAACTGATACTTTAACCTTCAATATCAGCAATATTCCCCCTGGTGAATACTTTCTCCGGTTACGAGTCGATGGGGTGGATAGTTTATTGATTAATCGAGCCGTGCAACCGCCAGTATTTGATCTCAGTCAACGGGTGCAAGTATTATGACAGAGTATAGTTCCTGGCAAGAAAGAAATGGGGCATACTTGGCTGTGTCTTTAACTTGGTTGCGATCGCGGCTGAAGTCACAATCAACAACTCAGGAAGACATTGACAAAGCAGCGAAAATCATGGCGGAATTAGCAGAGATAGCACCGCCCCCAGCCTTAATTATACTCAGTCATATATTTGGATTATCAGCTTTTGAGCGATCGCTACTTTTACTCTGTGCAGGAATGGAATTTGCCACAGACATTGCTCAATTATGTGCTGAAGCTCAAGATAATCCTCAGCGTCCCTATCCTACCTTTGCCCTGGCTCTCAGTTGCCTTGATCATGTAGCTTGGGATGTAGTCTTACCAAATCGGCCGCTGCGTTATTGGCAATTGTTAGAAATTCATCAGTCGAATATTCAACCCCTAACTACCAGTCCCCTCAGAGCAGATGAGCGCATTGTTAACTATATCAAAGGAGTTAATTATCTTGACGATCGCCTATCTAAAATCGTTTTACCCCTGAATCCTTGGTCAGGACAGGATGAGATTTTGCCGTTACCCCCATCTCAACAAAGAATAGCAGATGCGATCGCTCTCCAAATCAACCAAAGCATACAACAGCAACACTTCCCCATCTTCCAGTTATCAGGTATTGATACCCAGAGCAAACAAACTGTAACTTGGCAAGTTTGTCAAGAATTAGAACTGCAACTATATCGTCTCCCTGTGGAACTACTGCCCACCCAAAGCACTGAATTAGCAAATTTTGCGCGGTTGTGGCAGCGAGAAAGCAGATTATTACCACTGGCTTTGTATATCGATGTGCAAGGGATAGATGAGAAAACGGGAAGTACCGCACTACGGCAATTTTTAACTCACAACGAAGGCATCATTTTTTTAGATATCCGCGATACGGGATTTTCTCTAGAACTTCCCACAGTCACATTTGACATCGCCAAACCTACCCCAACAGAACAGCAACAAGCGTGGGAATTAACATTAGAACCCCAAGCCGATGGATATGCAACCCAATTAGCCAATCAATTTCACCTGAATTTCGTAGAAATCGCCAAAATTGCCAAATCTGCCTCACATTCCCACCATCAACTGTGGAATGATTGCCTAGCCAGCACTCGCCCCCGGTTAGATACCCTTGCCCAACGCCTAGAAATCAAAGCCACTTGGTCAGATATTGTCCTCCCTGATGAAGAATTAGATTTACTGCACCAAATAGCCGACCAAGTGCGACAAAGAAGTATAGTTTATGACCAATGGGGATTTCGGGAACGAATGAACCGGGGAATGGGAATCAGTGTGATGTTTGCTGGGGAAAGTGGCACAGGAAAGACAATGGCCGCCGAAGTCATAGCCAATGACTTGCAGTTGAACCTTTACCGTATAGACCTTTCCGCAGTAGTCAGTAAGTATATTGGGGAAACTGAGAAAAACCTCCGCAGGTTATTTGATGCAGCCGAAGACGGGGGAGCAATTCTGTTTTTTGATGAAGCTGATGCATTGTTTGGTAAACGCAGCGAAGTTAAAGATAGTCATGACAGATATGCGAATATAGAAATTAACTACTTATTACAAAGATTAGAAGCTTATCGCGGTTTAGCTATTTTAGCCACCAATATCAAGAGTGCTTTGGATGCAGCCTTTATGCGGCGATTACGGTTTATTGTGAATTTCGTCTTTCCAGGAGTGAATGAACGAAAAGCCATGTGGGAGAAGGTTTTTCCCCCAGAGACACCAACAGAAGAATTGGATTTTAAGAAGTTAGCTAAATTCAATTTAACGGGGGGAAATATCCACAACATCGCTGTGAATGCGGCTTTTTTAGCAGCCCAAGCCGGAACACCTGTGACAATGAAAATAGTATTGTCAGCTGCCAGGACAGAGTTTCGCAAATTAGAACGACCGATTAATGAAGCGGATTTTTCTTAATATGTACTCTAGAAACCTTAAAAATAGAATTCGGGGAACAATACCGGAAATAGAAGAAAATGCTAGAAAATTAAGACAAAATTTGACCCAGGCTGAAGCGCGTTTATGGTCAGCACTACGAAACAAGCAACTGAATGGGTTACGTTTTCGTTGTCAGCATCCTGTAGGCAATTTTATTTTAGATTTTTATTGTCCTGCTTGTAAATTAGTTGTGGAAGTTGATGGAGAAATTCACGCCAGTCGGGCAGAATATGATCAGTCAAGGACGGCGAAATTAGGGGAATATGGGTATCAAGTTCTCAGATTCAGCAATGAAGAGGTGATGCATGATTTGCCGAAAGTTTTGGATAAAATTAGATGTTTTGTTCTTTCGTCCACAACTTGAATTTAGCCCCCCTAGCCCCCCAAGTTTGGGGGGAACTAGAATGGAAATGTTACCTTTAATAAATTGTCATATATTTGCCCCCCTAGCCCTTCCAAGTCTGGGAGGAACCAGAATGGAACTTGCGCCTTTAATAAATTACCAAGTATCTTTGCCAAATCAGGCGGAAAGAAAGATATCAAAGTCCCCCATACTTGGGGGATTTAGGGGGCTTTATATGAAACTTTCATCTTTAATAAATTACCAAGCATATTTGCCAAATCAGGCGGAAGGAAAGATACCAAAGTCCCCCAAGTATGGGGAATTTAGGGGGCGTTAGATATAGTTCAAAACCAGAGAAAAAATTAAGTAAAAGAGTCTTGTGTTCGGGAGCGCTTTTTATATGAATATTAATCTGCAAATTGACCGGATAATTTTAGAGGGAGTAGACCTTTCACTCCGTCAGCGTCGCCAATTGCAAGCGGCTATAGAAACTGAATTATCTCGGCTGATGACAGTAAACGGTGTACCTGCGAGTTTGCAAAATGGCGGTAATATTCCTAAGTTACCTGCAAGTTTAAATATTACAAATAATTCCCAACCCACTTTGATGGGAGAGCAAATTGCCCAATCTATATATACAGGACTTAATCAATGAATCGCCAACAAGTTACACAGAATCAAACACCCTCTAAGAGTGATACACCTTTAGTCAGTGGGATTTTACAACGTGCTGCTGTGCATTCTCCAGACGCAGAATCATCCCACTATAGCGAGTCAAGTTTCCATAAAGACTTTAGCCGAGTCCCAGTTACGGGTACAGAAGCAGTAATGCAGGCAAAATCATCGGGAACTGGGGAAGAGAGATCAAATAAAACCGGACTACCTGATTCCCTGAAAGCCGGGATAGAAAACCTCTCTGGTATGGCTATGGATGATGTGAGAGTACATTACAATTCCTCTAAACCTCCCCAGTTACAAGCGTTGGCATATACCCAAGGGACAGATATTCATGTTGCGCCAGGACAAGAAAAGCATTTACCCCATGAAGCTTGGCACGTTGTCCAGCAGAAGCAGGGACGGGTAAAGCCGACGATACAGGCTAAGGGTATGGCGATTAATGATAATCAGGGGTTGGAGAGAGAAGCTGATGTGATGGGGGCTAAGGCATTACAATCAGATGTTTCCACCACTCAATTACGAAAATCGGCCCCTTCTGCATCTACGCTACAGCTCAAAGAAACCAGCTTTCCAGAGAATACAGAAGAAGAATTAAAGGAAATGGGCGTGTTGCAGCGAAAAGCTCAATCCAGTACAATTCAGTTCAGAGGCGGAGCAGTTGTTGGAACATTAAAAATTAAATCTTCTGATGTTGGCTCTTCTTTAATTTCCGGACACGCCTGGTTGTCCTACACTCCTGTTGGAGGTAGTGAAGAAACTCATGGTACTTGGGGGAATCAAGATCCAATCGGCTATTATTCAGATAAAGAAGTAGGAAGAGCAGCTGCGGCAGAAAGAGCGACTAATTTAGATGCTACCGATTTGGGCAATCTAAACGGTTATATTGTGGGTAATAACAGATGGTCATACATAAATAATTGTGCCTCCTTTGCAGCGCGAGGATGGAAGACAGTAACTAACGAAAGCCTCGCATATAAATCATTAGGTATTCCTAATCCCAGTGCATTGGGTGTAGGTATAGTAGCGGCAAACGGAGGCACAGCAGGTGTGCTGCCGGCGGATAGGGGAAGCAGTGTAAACACTATTAGTAGTACATCGAGCAGCAGTATAGGTATCTCCAGTAACACAGTAAACAGCGCGATTGGTAGCGGTAGCATAGGTGGCAGCTTTAGCACAAGTTCGGGAAGACCAAGTATATAGTCAGGTTTTTAGTTATGGATAATTTCATCGGAATTTTCCTCAGAAGATTAGAGCGTGTCGGCATATTTGTGGGCAATGAAGGAGTTTATCTCAACGAGTTACGAGAAAGACCAACTTTTGTTTTAGAAGGTACTCATCTCACTATAGAAACCGCACATAGCATGAGAAATTCTGCAAAAGAAATTTATAAATTGGAGTTGGAGTTCAAAGAGGGTAAATTCTTAATTCGGGCATTTCAAAAATTGGTTAGCCAAACAGTCCCAAAAAAGTATCGCCAAGAATTTTCAATATCCGAACAGTCGAAAAACTCTATTTCCCATGACTTTGAGTTTTACTGGGTAGATCCAGATAATACATTGCATCTACTTGAAATGTCCGAGACAAAATAATCAGTGCAGGAAGTGCGATCGCCTTTCGGATGAAGATGGGCCACTACAAGGTTCACCAGACTGGTTAATTGAAATTCGCTCCCCCGACCAAAGCACCATAGAACTACAAAACAAAATCCTGCACTGCTTAAGTAACGGGACACAGCTTGCTTGGTTCATTGATATTCAGCGAAAGCAAATCTGGGTTTGGGAAAATCAAGAGTTACCATTAGTTTATTCTGAAACTGACACACTCCCCACCCTGGGCAACATCTCAGAATTGACTGTGGAAACTGCGATCGCAATGACTCAGCAACGATAATTTATGCACAAGTGCGATCGCTCTTTGATTTAAACAACTGCATAGCCTGTATATTCGCGCATTTCAGGAGCTTGAAACCCCAGCACAATATCTTCCTTCGCAACCCCTCGATCCACAAGTTCCTGAGCCACTCTCATTTCCGTCATATTTTGCTGTATCCAAATCTTTCCCTCCTGAATATCTAAATGTAAAACACAACCATAAACCCGCCGATGGCCATCCCATCCCACATTCATGACTTGGTAATGGTCTTGTTTGGTATCAAAAACCGTGTAGCAATCAATCAATCCATTGGCAATTGGGATGGCAGCATAAGCAGTCAACAACGACTGAATTATATTGCGATAAGTCTCTATGGTATCTATTGCAGAATTACCTCTTGAATGGGGTCATAAATGATAAGTTTAAATTTTATTTCTCCTCTGCACCCTGAATTTACTTTGATTCTGTTTTAGATATCAATGCTTTGACTTCTGGAGTTCTCATTAATTCCTGACGTTTAACCTCAGACCAATTTACCAACCATGCAATTGGTCGTTGCACCAAAATATCAAGGGTTGTAGAAAAAAGCGTCTCAGGTGATACTTGGGCTGTTTCCAACCAGTAGCGAAAGTCTTTGCCACTGCGGTAAGCTACACTCCACAACCAGACGACAACCACCACAAAGAACAGACTCACTAAAAAAAGTAGTCTCCCGGCTTGCTGGAGCAATTTCCAAGTTTTGATTGCAGCTTGTTTGAAAGTCAACGTTGTCTCTTTATCAGACAAGGTTTGCCATAATTCAATGGCTTGATAGTTAATCGGGTTAGGGTTCATGGGTTTTGTAAGTGCTGAATCAGGGATAATTTAATTTATACTCTGCTCTGCCTTTCTCACCTTGACTGTGGCTGGTGAGGGTAAGAGTAATTTTTTTTATAATATTTACGATCAGATTTTACTCGAAAATGGCAAGATTTGTCGCCAAATATCAGCTTAAGGAAACAATTTGTATCAGTTTAGCAAGTTCACATATTTGTAGTGTTTTCCGGCGCTCAAAGCATAAAACATCACATAATTTTGATAAATCTCGATATGATGTCATGAATTAACGTTAACTATCTAGTCAAGATGTTTACAAATCTAGGCTATTTGCTAGCAAAGCGTTATTGTGAATCTTAAAGGTTAAAATTACAAAATTTACAAAAAATGGGAGAGGTAGGAGAAGATTTATCTTTCTCGTGCCTGATGTCTCCTGTAATACAAAAAAACCAGTAATGACGACTTTCCCCGGTTCTCCTCGGCTGCTGAAAGGGGCGATTATTGCCCTGTCTCCAACTACCAGTATGGTGATGAATACAGTCATCTTCCAGTACAATCCAGAATCCATCTCACGCACTCTCCAAGTGCAAGCACTGGAAAATGAAGGGGGCGCTCAAAGTGAGTCTCAACGTCTGAAGGGAGCGCCAATTGAAACTATGAAGTTAGATGTAGAACTTGATGCTACTGACCAGTTAGAAAAGCAAGATCCTAACGCTATCTTTTTTGGTATTTACCCCCAACTTTCGGCGTTGGAAGTCATGATTTACCCTAGAAGTAGTCAGGTACAGAGCAATATGACCCGCGCCGGACAGGGACAAATAGAAATTATCCCCCTCGAAGGATTTGTCACTTTGCTGGTTTGGGGATTAAATCGGGTTCTCCCAGTACGCTTAACGGATTTGAATATTACTGAAGAAGCCTATGATGTGAACCTCAACCCGATTCGGGCTAAAGTTTCTTTGGGGTTGCGTGTCCTCAGCTATGATGATTTGCCTTGGGGTCAACGGAGTTCTCGGTTATTTATGAGTTACCAGAAAAATAAGGAACGTCTGGCTATGCTGGGTAGTATTGCTAACTTAGGTAATCTAGTATAAAGGGGAGTAAACGAACCGCCTTGGCGCTAGCCTCTCCCTTTGGGAGAAGACGCAAAGAACGCCAAGGGAAGAGGTTTTATAGGGTTTTTACGTCTGGTTTCTATATTTTTAGCAACTTGAGATGCTTTTATATGTTTGATCATACTAGTCGTTATTACAACTTAGATACAGCCCAATATACTGCTGCTGGTGGGCGTAAAATTGCTTATGCACGCCGTCGCTTTTTGCCCCAGGGTAATAGTTTACCAGTTTTACAGGAGGTGGTGGTTAAACAAGGCGATCGCCTGGATTTAATTACAGCCCAAAGTCTTGGGGTGGCTGAACAGTTTTGGCAGGTGTGTGATGCTAATAATGCTATGAATCCAGATAGTCTGACGGCTGAATTGGGTCAAAGAATCCGTGTACCAGTTCCCCAAGTTTAGGAGTCTGTGATGCCACTGGGTGTTAATTTAACTGTATTAATTGGTGCAAATGTCCCTAAGCCGGCTCCGAGAATGCTGATGGAGGCGTTTCAGCAGGTGGAAGTAACTCACAGTGATGAGAAACCTTCTGGATTTCAGATTAATTTTCAGGTGGGAAGGTCTGGTAAAAGTGACCAAAAAGACTATCAATTGATTAATAATCCTCTGATTCAACCAGGGAATAGAGTAATTTTAATTGTAACTTTAAATGCTTCCGCCCAGGTACTGATGGATGGGATTATTACTCATCAACAATTCTCTCCCAGTATGGAACTCAGTGGTTCTACGTTTACAATCACTGGTGAAGATGTCAGTGTAATGATGGATTTGGAGGAAAAATCCGTAGAACATCCGGCTCAAGATGAAGCAATTATTGTCAATCAAATTATTTCTAGTTATGCCAAGTATGGTTTAATACCCAAGGTTATCAAGCCGCCGTTAGTCGATCGCCCTGCTATTAATGAACGGATACCAGTACAACAAGGTACTGATTTGGAATATCTGCAAAAGTTGGCGCAGCGTTTTGATTATGTCTTTTATTTGACACCAGGGCCAGCTTCTGGAAAAAATACCGCCTATTGGGGGCCGCCGATGCGGAAAACTAACCCACAAAAGGCGTTAACTGTGAATATGGGGACTTATACTAACGTTGAATCAATTAATTTTCAAAATAATGCTTTAGCTCCTATTACTGTAGTTGGTCGGGTTCAAGACCGCAAAACTAATAAAGTTCAGTCGGTACAGGCTAAGAAAAGCGATCGCACTAATCTATCACAACAACCTGCTTTAAATAACCAGAAACTCCTACGTAAAACCCAATTCAGGGAAACTGGAAGGCAAGCTTTGCAAGCTGGGTCTAAGGCTCAGGCAATGGTTGATAGTTCAACAAATAAGGTGTTACAGGTGACAGGTAAACTTAATACAATCCGCTATGGCGATTTATTGGAGTTGCGGGGGGTTGTGGGTTTGCGGGGGGTTGGTCAAACTTATGATGGTCTTTATTATGTGAAATCTGTAACTCATACTTTGAAAAAGGGAGAATATCAACAAAGTTTTACTATTATTCGTGAGGGTTTGGGGACGACTAAACGAGTTTTAAAGGTTTAGTTTTCTCACGCAGAGTCGCAGAGGCGCAGAGAGTTTTGAGGAGTGATTAGTTATGCCACAATTTTTTGGGAAGTATCGGGGTAAGGTTACTGCTAATAAAGATCCTTTGTTTTTGGGTCGGGTTCAGGTGAGTGTTCCGGCTATTTTTGGGGAAGGTCGGCAAAGTTGGGCTATGCCTTGTAGTCCCTATGCTGGTAAGGATATTGGCTTTTTTGCTATTCCTCCTCTAAATACAAATGTCTGGGTGGAGTTTGAAGGGGGTGATCCTGATTATCCCATTTGGACTGGTTGCTTTTGGGGAGAAAATGAACTTCCTCAAAATGCTAAGGTTGACGATCCTGCTAAAGTTCAGGTGTTTAGAACTACGGGAATTACTTTTACTTTAAGTAATTTGGGAAATAATAAAGGTTTGACTATTGAGGTGGAAAAACCTATTGTAGACCGAAAATTGAAGATGGTTTTTAATGCTGAGGGAATAGAAATTAATAATCAGGATGAAACGACTATTAAATTAGCAGCTAATATGATTGAAATTAAAAATCGTGATTCTTCTACTATTACGGTTAACCAAAATGATATTCAGTTAAAAGAAAGTTCTATTGAAATTCAGTTAACAAATAATAGTATTGATTTAACTTGTTCTCCTGCAACTGTGAAGTTAACAACGTCTTCAGGAATTGAGTTGAATAATTCTCCTGCTAATGCCAAGATTACCGCCTCTGGGGTTGAACTGAGTAGCACTCCTGCAAGTGTTAAGGTATCACCGGGAACTATTGAATTAAGTAATGGTGCTGCAAATGTGAAGCTTTCACCTGTGAGTGTGAATGTGAATAATGGTGCTTTGGAGGTGATTTGATGCCAGGATTTTTATTGAATGTCAACAGTGTAGTCTTATGCGCCCACGGTGGACAAGCTAAACCCACGGTTCCTAATCCCCGTGTCCGGGTGATGGGTGTGCCGGTCTGTACTCAGGGGCCGCCTTATGTGGTTGCGGGTTGTGCTAATCCACCTCCCCCGGCTAATGTTGGCCCTTGTATAGTAGGCAACTGGATTGTGGGGGCTTTGCGTGTCAAGGTGATGGGTTTGCCTGTATTGTTATTAGATAGTCAAGCTGTCTGTGTTCCTACTGGTACTCCTCTGACGGTTGTCTTGTCTCAACCCCGTGTTAAAGGGATGTAATTATGGATATAGCTTATCCTTTTCGCATTGACCAACGTGGACGTGTAGCTTCGGCTACTGAGAATGAGCATATTTTGCAGATGATTGAACAGTTGCTGTTTACTAATCCTGGTGAACGGGTGAATCGTCCTGATTTTGGGAGTAATCTGCAACAACTGATTTTTTCACCTAATAGTGCTGAGTTGGGTGTGGCGACTGAGTTTATTGTGAAGGGGGCTTTGGAACAATGGTTGGGTGATGTGATTGAGGTGGAGGGGGTGGTAATTTCTACGGTGGAATCTACTCTACAAGTGAAGGTTCAGTATGTGGTTTTACGTACTCAGCAGCGACAGATAGGGGAGTTTTCTAGATGAATTAAGAGAAACGAACCACAAAGGACACTAAGGACACTAAGGAAAGAGGGGAAAGAGGGTTTGAGAGAGTTGAGAAGTGTATGAATACTCGATACCACAGTTTGATTAATCAGGCGGGAATTGAACAACGACGGGAAAAGGTTCGGACGACAAAGGGTACAGATGGTCAACCTGTTGTTAATGGTATTGATTATGTGGAGGTTTCAAAGGACAGACAAACTCTGAGTGTCCATTTTATCTATAATTTGCCTGGTGAGGATGATGGTGTCTCACTTACGGGAAGTGTTCCTTTGAATCTGGAAAATGTGGTGATTCAAGGGAATGAACGACTACAAACTTTGTCTGTGGAGTCTGTATCTACTTTTGCAAATGTTTTGGTTGTGAAGGTGGGTGAACCTAGTGTATCTAATTATATATTTTATTTGGTCAATAGTTTAAGTGATATATCTCAGCCTCCCCCTGGTTTTGATCCTCTGTTGTCACAAGTTGAATTTTCTTTTCAAGTTAATGAATTAAGTGAATTTGACCCAAAAGTTCAGCCAGATTTACCCCCAGCAGCGAAACAAACGCCTCCAGTTATAGATTATTTGGCGAAGGATTATGCTAGTTTTCGTCAGTTGATGCTAGACCGTCTCACGGTGACTATGCCGAAGTGGAGAGAGCGTAATCCGGCGGATTTGGGCGTTATGCTGGTAGAGTTATTGGCTTATGCTGGCGATCGCCTGAGTTATTATCAAGATGCTGTGGCGACAGAGGCCTATTTGGGTACAGCCCGCAAACGGGTATCAATTCGCCGTCATGCGCGGTTACTTGATTATCTCATGCACGATGGTTGCAATGCCAGGACTTGGGTAACTTTACAAGTTAGTTCTCAAGGTGACGGTAAGGTTTTACTCGGACCCGCAGCAAATCGTCCTGGGATGAGATTTTTAACTAGGACAGAACAGTTATCTTTAGATAATCATCAAGGTTTAATTCAACAGCAAGTGCAAGTATTTGAAACTATGCACGATATTACTTTATATGAGGCTCATAACGAAATTGAGTTTTATACTTGGGGGAATGCAGAGGAATTTTTACCTTATTATTTAGGGGTCGGGACAACTCAGACAACGTTAAAAAATCATCAACTCAAACTTCAATCTGGGGATGTATTGATTTTTGAAGAAGTGCTGGGGAAAGACAGTGGTATTCAAGCTGATGCTAATCCTGAACATCGCCATGCAGTACGTTTAACTTCTGTAAAACTCAGCAGAGATGAATTATTAAATCAGGATATTGTCGAAATTCAATGGCATCAAGAAGATGCTTTACCTTTTCCTTTATGGATTTGCAATATTGTTAACGGTAAACCCTACACTAATATTACCGTAGCACGGGGTAATGTGGTTTTAGTAGATCATGGCTGTACAGTGAAAGAAGAACTCCCAGAAGTGACAGCCAAAAATCGCTATCATCCCCGATTAGAATTTGGCCCTTTGACACATCAAGGTTTTGTGCGTTTGAGTGTTCGCGAACTTTACACCAAAGATATTGCTATTAACAATCAAAGTCGTCAATCTGCTTTTGATCCCACAGCACCAGCGAGGGAATCACTACTTTGGGAACTAGGAGATGTGCGTCCTCAAATTTGGTTAGCAGAACAAGATGATCTGAATACAATATATTATTGGCAACCTCAAAGAGATTTACTCAATAGTGATAGTTTCGCGCGGGAATTTGTCGTGGAAACAGAAGACGATGAACGGGCTTATCTGCGTTTTGGAGACAACATTTTAGGGAAAAAACCACAACCAGAAACTGATTTTTCCGCTATTTATCGCATTGGTAACGGTACTATTGGAAATGTGGGTGCAGAAGCCATAGCGTTACTTGATCCTCAAATCCCTGATTTAGCTAATTTGATTACTCAAGTACGCAACCCTTTACCAGCTACCGGGGGTATTGATCCTGAACCGATTGAAAAAGTCCGGCTGTATGCACCGCAAGCATTTCGTAACCAAAAACGGGCTGTGACTGCATCTGATTATGCTGAAGTTGCTCAATTATATCCAGGAGTTAGGAAAGCTGTAGCTACGAGGAGGTGGACAGGTAATTGGTACACTATATTTATCACTGTAGATCGACAAGCTAATTTACCTGTTGATGATAGTTTCAAGCAGAAATTAGGGGCTTTTTTAGAACGCTTCCGTTTAGCAGCCCAAGATATAGCTATTGAAGCTCCAATTTTTGTCCCTTTAGATATTATTTTAGATGTACAAGTAGCAGATGATTATTTTGCTAATAATGTCCAGCAACAATTACAAAGATTTACCTTTAGTAATAAAATTTCACCTGATGGGAAATTAGGATTTTTTCATCCCAATAACTTTTCATTTGGTCAACCTGTATACTTAAGTCAAGTAATTACAGCAGCCATGCAAATTCCTGGTGTAGTTTCTGTAAATCCTCAGCGTTTTCAGCGTTGGGGAAAACCACCACAGAACGAAATCGAAACAGGTGAAATTAATTTTGGGCGTTTGGAAATTGGCATTTTAGATAATGACCCCAGCGCACCACAAAATGGCAGAATTTTCTTTGAAATGTCGGGAGGATTTTAGCTTAATTGAACCCCACCTAACACAAAAAACCTCTCCAACTCTCATAACTCTGTGTCCTCTGCGTCTCTGCGGTTCGTTTATTTAAATAATTTGTTTCGCGCAAAGGCGCAAAGGCGCAAAGGTAGAAAGAAAAAGAAAGATAATTCTCGGATATCAAACTCTTAGGACTTACGCAAGAACTCTCTAAAACCCTCTTTACTTTGTGTCCTTTGTGTCCTTCGTGGTTCGTTTTCTCCTAATTTTTCGTAAGTCCTGACCCTAACTCAACATGAATCCTACCGATAAACCGCCAAAAATCTATAATCGTCCTGGCTTACCAAGCCTAGCTTACCGCATTAGTGATTGGGCTAGTTTTCGCGATCGCCTATTAGCTAATTTACCGCGATATGCAAATAATATTACTAATACTGCCCCCTTGGCAAAATTGACAACTCGTGCTGTAGATGATCCGGCGATCGCCATTTTAGATGCTTGGGCGGTGGTGGCTGATGTCCTGACTTTTTACCAAGAACGCATTGCTAACGAAGGTTTTATTGAAACTGCTACCGAACTGCGCTCAGTATTAGAATTAGCTAGGGCGATTGGTTATGAACTTGATCCCGGTGTAGCTGCGAGTACCTATTTAGCCTTTACCGTCGATGATGCGCCCGGTAGTTTGGGAATGGCTACAGTCCCTGCTGGTACACAAATTGTCAGTATTCCTGGGGAAGATGAACTTCCGGAAACCTTTGAAACCAGTGCGGAAATTGTTGCTCGTGTGCAGTGGAATCTACTTAAACCCAGACAGACAAGACCACAGCAAGTTAATAGCGATACTAAAAGATTATATTTACAGGGTATAAATACGCAACTACAAGCAGGCGATCGCATCTTAATAATAGCCGAAGAAAATCTTTGGTATCTCCTCACCTTAGCAACAGTACAGACAAATGCCAGCATGGGTTATACCCAAATTACCTGGGAACAGCAGTTACCATCGGAAATTTCTAGTCCCCTGCAAAATCCCCAAGTTTTCGCCTTTCGCCAACGAGTTGCCCTATTTGGTTATAATGCCCCCAAATGGGAAGATATGCCCAATGAAATTAAGCGTGATTACCAAGGTACAATTAAAGGCGGCATTTTTCGCAGTAGTAATAATAGTGAGAATTGGACAGCAATTAACGCCGGGTTACCAACAATTGATATTCGTTGTTTAGCCGTCAATCCAACTAACAATTACTTGTTTATCGGGACATCAGGCGCAGGTATTTTTCGCTCAACAGATAACGGTGATAACTGGAAATCTGTCAATATTGGCATTACAAATCTAACTATTCAAACATTTTATATTGATGCACGGGGATATATTTTAGCCGGAACTCCTGGCGGTGGCGTGTTTAGTTCCAAAGATCATGGTGAAAATTGGACTCCCATTAATTTGGGAAGCGTGCGGGTAGAATATACAAATAATAATACCAATGTTAATACTATTAATACAGCCTTACCTAACACCGTTATTCGTTCTTTAGTCAGTTATAGTACCATTAATAATGGGACTGGGACAGTTACTAGTGATGGGACAACTGTAACGAGTAGTGAAAACAATTTAACTACAGGTGTCAAATTAGGCGAGATTATCACAGCAGCAAATCAAGTCAGAACTGTTACTAGTATTATTTCTGATACTTCTTTTACAGTAAATGCACCTTTTATCCCTAATTTATCAACTGATACAACATTTATAATTGGCGTAATTTATATATTTGCTGGAACTGATGATGGTATTTATCGCTCTCCAGACCAAGGAAAAAACTGGACTGCTAAAGGCTTAATTGGTAAAGCGGTGCTGTCGCTACTGATTTATCAAACTGAAGAGAATTACTATATATTCGCTGGGACAGATGATGGTATTTATCGTTCCTCAGATAACGGAGAAAATTGGGTTTTCCAACAATTAAATCATCAAGTTAATTCACTAATTACTGAGATTATTCAAGATGCACAATATATAATTGCTGGGACACAGAATGGTATTTTCTCGTCTATTGATCATGGTGACAATTGGGTGGAAATTAACTCAAATCCTCATGTAACGACTTTAACGTATAATTCAGTCAGCCAATACTTATTATCAGGCAACAAAAATGGGATTTTTAGCCATGAGAAAACTCAAAATAATAATTGGACTACAAATAAAATTAAAATCGGCATAAATATAAATATTACGACAATTATTAGTACAGCTAACAACTTTTTTGCAGGTAGTACCTTTGCTGGATTTGTTGAAGATGCACAACAAGAATGGCCTAACTTTGAAATTTCCAGCCAGGAGATAGATTTAGACAATATTTATTCTAAAATTCTGCCAAAAAGTTGGATAGTCTTATTAACAGAAGATGCTAAAACTGCAAAGCCTTGTCTAGTTGAAGGTTCATTAAATATCACCCGTCGAGACTTTGGACTAAATAATAAAATCACCCGTATTTTATCAGCAGATAGTTTCAACACTAATGATTTCAACCTGCGTCAAACCATAGTTTTAGCTCAAAGTGAAAGTTTAAATCTAGCCGATGAAACTTTGAGTATTCAAATTCAACAACAAAAAATATTTCATGATCCGATTCGAGAAAATCAGATTTATTTGAGTGAGTATGTCTCAGGGTTAGAAGCAGAAAAAACCATCATTGTCAGTGGTAAACGCATCCGTACCAAAATGGAGAAATATGGCATTTTAACCGCTCCTGACGGCTTGTCATCTGTGGAGGTTAAAATTGGCGACTTACTACAATTACTTTCACCACCAAAATCTCAAATATGGCATTTACGAGATAGAAACGGATTTGAAGGTTTTCTAGAAGTGAATGCACCAGAAGATATTAGTTTACAACCAGCCTCCATAGATGATCAAATTGTGAGTGAGGTTTGTATAATCAAAACACCACCAAACGACCAATTACAACCGATTCTCACTTTAAGCACAGCATTACAAAATAGCTATGATCCTGCAACTACAGTGATTTACGCCAATGTGACTCCGGCGACTCATGGTGAGACAATTGAGGAAGTTTTAGGAAGCGGTGATGGTACTTTAGCTAATCAAAACTTTATATTAAATAAACCACCACTGACTTACATTTCCGCAACTACTCCTAGTGGTGCTAAGACTACCTTAGAATTATTTGTCGATGGTGTGCGTTGGGAAGAAGTCCCTTCATTGTATGGACTGAATCACCTGGATCAAAATTATATTACTCGCATAGATGACGATGGCACAACGACAATTACCTTTGGAGATGGTGAAAAAGGCGCACGTTTACCCAGTGGTTTAGAAAACATCATGGCGCGTTACCGTAGTGGTATTGGGTTAGCGGGAGAAATTGCACAGGATAGCTTAAGTTTACTGAAAACTCGACCTTTGGGAATTCGGGAAGTCACAAACCCTGTACCCGCAACAGGCGCAGCAGCCAGAGAAGCATTAAATGAAGCAAGAACCAGCGCACCTCTAACTGTCCGCACCTTGGATAGAATCGTCTCTCTACAAGACTTTGAAGACTTTAGTCGGGCTTTTGCTGGTATTGGTAAAGCCAAGGCGGAAGTGATACCTAATCAGTCTATTCCCATTGTTTATATGACCATTGGGGCGGTGAATGGGAAAGCAGTAACGCCAGATTCTCAACTTTACACCAATTTAGAGCAGGCGATCGCCAAAGCTCGCGCCCCGGAACAGATAGATGTGCAAATCGGTAGCTATCAACCATTGCTATTTAATTTGGAGGCTAAGATTTTGATAGATTCTCGACGGGAAGTCAAACCAGTATTAGCAGCAATTCGCACTGCATTACAGGAAACATTTTCCTTTGAAAGGCGGAGTTTTGGACAATCTGTGACTACTTCAGAGGCGATCGCTGCTATCCAGAATATCACAGGTGTAATTGCAGTAGATTTAGATGCACTTTATCTCTCCTCTCGTCCCAAAACCTTAGAACCATCCCTATCAGCAGCTACAGCAACCTGGGATGAACAACAGAGTAAAGTTTTACCCGCACAATTACTATTACTCAATCCCAAAAGTATCATCTTAATAAACAAACCATAAATCCCTCCCTCAACTCCTCCTCTCCGCGCCTCTGCGCCTCTGCGTGAAATAAATCCCCACCCCAACATGAACAACCCCAACCCAGAACGTTTATACAACCTAATACCAGCAATTTACCGTATCCGAGACGAAACCCAAGGCGGTTCCCTACGCGCCTTACTCGGTGTAATTGAACAGGAATTAGAAACTGTAGAAACCGATATCGCCAATTTATATGAAAACTGGTTTATTGAAACCTGCGATGAGTGGGTAGTACCTTATATTGGTGACTTACTAGCCGTAACTTTATATACCGAACAAACTCGCACCTATGGAAGAGAACGACGCGCCTATGTAGCCAATACCTTAGCCTACCGTAACCGCAAAGGTACAGCACCAGTTCTAGAACAATTAATTGCAGATATCACCGGCTGGCGATCGCGTGTGGTAGAGTTTTTTAAGTTAGTCAGCACCACCCAAAATTTAAATAACCTCCAGACGAACAACGTTTTTGCAGACATCCGCCAACTTCGGCAAATTGACGCTATCGGAACTCCCTTTGAGGAATCCGTAGCACATACAGTAGAAATCCGTAACATCAGCAATCAAAGTGGTAAATATAATATTGCCAACATCGGCATATTTTTATGGCGACTAAAAAGCTATCCCATTCAGAGAGTAACTGCACGTCAAATTAAATTCACAGACACTACAAATCAAGGACGCTGCTATACTTTTAATCCATTAGGTATTAATATTCATCTGTTTAACCAGCCGCAAACAGAAACAGAAATTACCAGTCTCGCCGCAGAAATAAACTTACCCACATCTTTACGTCGTTTAACCCTAGTTGCAGAACTAGAAGCACGTCGTCAATTAATCACTGACGGGAGAATACCATCAAGTAATGGCTATTTTGGGAATAACCCAGTTTTACAAGTTTTTCTCAATCATCAATCTCAATCAATTTCTCCAGAATATATTCTCATTGATAACTTAAGTCAATGGGATAAACAAGATTGGCAATATCCTCATATCAGAACTTATCAAAGTAGTGATGGTAAAATAGAAAAAAGCTTTGAAATTCAAGCTATCGTAGATCCCGAATTAGGACGACTAGTAGTAATTACAAAATCAGCACCTCAAGCAGTAGAAGTAAGTTATTCCTATGCTTTTAGTGGTGACATTGGTGGTGGTACTTATGACCGTAGCCAGGGTTTAAGCATCCCAGAATCTATCTCTTTGATCAAGTGGGATGTCAAGCAAGAAATAGTGAGACATACTATACAAGCACTAGCAAATAATGTTTTTGCTTCTACTCCCATTCAACTCATTTCACCTGCGGCTATTAACAAAAAATTTCAACCTATAAAACCTACCTTTCCCCATCTAGCAACTGCTATCCAAGAATGGAATAAAAACGTCAAAATTTGGGAATACTGCGAAGCACAGATTTATCTGGAATTGCAGTCACTTCATCGCAATAATCAATCTCAAATTAGTTTATTAAATCACCACATTACTACAAAATTTCAACCAGGTATAGTTAATGGCTTAACTGTCACAGCCCATAAAAAAGCCGACACAATCACTATCGCATCTGGTACGGCTGTAGATAATCAAGGAAATCGAATTTATCTGGGCATTAACTACCAAGTGAGTTTGAAAAAATATGCTAACCAAACAGTATTTTTAGTTATTTTTTATCAAGCAGCTACAGAAGAACCCAAATGGCAAATTAAATTTATTCCTCCTATAGAAATTTCTTCGACAACAGGTATACCATTAGCCAGCTTAGTTATTAATCCCATCGGACAAATTGAAAATGCTGAGACAACAATTGCACCACAATTTCAGCCGGGAATCATTAACGGCTTAGAAGTAAAATTAGTTAGCCCTGTCGAACAACAATTACAAATATCTCCTGGTAAGGCAGTAAATAGCAAAGCTACACTTATTCAAATAGATAAATCATATACCTTAGATTTTAATATTAATCCTAATCAAAATGCAATTTTATATATTACACCTAAAGGCAAAATAGATATTGTCCCAGATGTAGAAATGGGAGTAATTACCCTCAGAGATAACCACACTTACCAGGGTAATTTTACTGTCACAATACCCGCAGATAAAAAGTTAAAAATTGTTGCTGCTAATGAACGCCAACCGCATTTACAAGGTAAATTGTTAGTCAAGGGTACTGCTAGAAAAAATACTAACCCCGGCGAAATCATTCTCGATGGTTTGCTAGTAGAAGGTGAAGTAACAATTCTACCGGGAAATCTCAAAGAATTACACATAGTAAATTGCACATTGTTATCAAAAACAGCAGCATTGACTGTAGAACAAGCAAAACGAGAATTAGAATCAGACACAGAATCAGATAACGATTTCACACTACTAGCAATCATCATTTATTTTCTCAGCTTCATTCAGCAGATTCTGATTTTAGGCATAGGTGACGATAGTGCTGATTCCCCTAATAATCTCACAAAACTGTTTCAGTTAGCTTTCCAAAAAGTAGCTGGTGGCTTCTCTTTTTTGCAAAAAGTTACTCAAGAATGGCAATGTTTAAACATACCAGATACAGATGAACAGCACTTATGGGAGTTAGAATCCAACGATGAAGAAACAGATAACACCAAACTAAAAGTTTTCATTGCTAACAGCATTTCTGGAAATATCCTCTTAGCCGACACAGTACCACAGTTAGAAATTGTCGATAGCATTATAGATAAAACATGGTACAAAAACGATGAAGTGTACCAAGGCAATCATAGCGCAATTACTGCTTTAGGAACCAATGTTGCTATTAATCGCACTACAGTTTTTGGCAGAACAAATATTAGCACCTTAGAAGCTAGCAACAGCATTTTTAATGAAACGGTAACTGTGCTTCGCACGCAAATTGGTTGCGTCAGGTTTTGTTATTTACCCTATGGTTCCCGCACACCCAGCCGCTATCGTTGTCAACCTGATTTAGCTTTGCAAAAAGTTGCTAATTTACCTGCAAAGATCACATCATTAGCGATTAATCACACTACCGGAAAGGTTTTTGCTGGAACTGCTGGTAAGGGAATATCTTATTTAAATAATGATAGTATATCGGGGAGCATCCCACTTAAGCAAATATATCTTTTCTCTCTGACGGTGAAATCAACTTTTTACTGCTTAATGAAATATTTACTTTCCAAGTTGGGACACTCTCGTATATGGCAACCTATAAATAATAATTTAACTAACCAAAATGTTACTAAACTGCTGGCAAATATCCCCACTTCCATAGCAGGTACAGATTTAATCTTAGCTGGTACAACCGACGGAGGTATTTTTAACTCTATAGATAATGGTGAAACTTGGAATTTAAGTAATACAGTCATAATTAATGGCAAGTTATCCCCACTCGTAGCTACTAATATTACTGCCTTAGTTGCCTACAATAAATCTATTACAGGTGTCATTGCTAGCGCAGGTATACAAATCACAGGAGAGGGGACAAAATTCATCAAAGAACTGAGAAAACATAGTCTAATTATTGCCGCAGATGAAACGAGAACTATCACGAAAATTAGCTCTGATACTGTTCTGGAAATCAATGAACCATTCAGTAGTGATTTACCTGCTGAAACAACCTTGAAAACCCAGTATATTTTGGTCGGAACTGGTAGCGGAGTTTTTCGTTCTCAAGATAATAGCCAGAATTGGGAACCCATAAATTTTGGTTTACAAAATCGTCAGATTAAAGAATTAGTAGTTAATCATCATAACGGCGATATTTTTGCTGGAACCGAGGCTGGTTTTTATCGTTCAAATAATAATGGTAATTTTTGGACTGCACTAAATCGTGATTTACCCAATCGTCAGGTTACAGCTTTAGCTATTAATCAATATAATGGACAAATTTTTATCGGGACGAGAGATGGTATTTTCCGTTCTCAGAATGATTGTCAAAAATGGAAACCAGTAAATAACGGCTTAACTGATACAGATATTACCGTCTTGGCAACATATCCCAAACCGGGAACAGGGACTATTTCTAGTAATGGCACAAAAATCACGGGTATTGATACAGCATTTAGCACAGAATTAGCCAAAGGTAGCGTGATTAATATTAATAATCAAACTAGAACTATTATCGCTATCGAGGAAAATAACACTTTAATTATTGATACTGCTTTTAATGATGATTTACCTCCACAAACAACATTTAGTATCAACTATATTCTAGCCGGCACAATGGGAGGTAATATATTTATATCTCAAGATCATGCTAATAGTTGGAAAGAACTTACTACCAGCTTAACTTTGACTGCAATTACCAGCTTCGCCATAAATCCCCATAATCAAGATATTTATGCCGGAACATCTGCGGGGAATGTTTTGTATTCCCAAAATAATGGTAATAATTGGATATCAATCAATCATGGTTTTGATGGATTTGATGAACAAAGTATTATTTTAATGAATTATAACCCCAGTTTTACCTCAGAAAAATATGGCAAACCTAATTATGCTCAACTGAGTCAATTTTCCCTCCCAGAAATCAGCACTGGCGCAGAAGATAATTCCGAAATGGGTGCGTTTAACTATCTGCAACAACCGCAACGGGAAACAAATTTACGTGCTAGTCTCAATGAATATCTCAGATTTGGACTAGAAGCAGGCATTTTTTATCAAAATGAAGGAAATAATTAATTATGAAAGGTGATATTACTCGGTTAACATTTCGTCCTGAAAAACATTATCAAGCTGTGCGGATGCAACAGGGACGACTACAATTAGATGCTGATTGGAATGAACAAGTTGATATTCAAAATTATCTGACTCAATCTCTAGCCAAATATGTGATTGGTGATAGTGGTGTCCTTAAAAATAGTGATAATTTTAGAATTAGTGTCAGCGAATCAGCATCAGATTTTAAGATAAATGCTGGCAAAATGTACGTCAATGGGATTATTTGCGAATTAGAAAAGGATACAACCTACAAAACCCAATTAGACTATCCCAACCCACCCCAATTAACCCAAGATGGATTTTATCTAGCTTATCTAGATGTCTGGGAACGTGATATTACAGCACTAGAAGATCCAGAAATTCGAGAAGCAGCACTCAAAGGACTTGACACGGCTACCCGAACTAAAATAGTTTGGCAAGTAAAGTTGATGCAAGTTTTTGATGTCAATGAACAAGAAACGGAGATTAAAGACTGGAAATTTTTCGCTAACAATTTAAATATAGATCGCCAAGTTTATTTAAATGCTGCTACTCTTAATAGTGATTCCGAAGGAAAATTATCCAACGTTAAAAACGGTTATCTAGGTTCAGAAAATCAGTTATATAGAATTGAAATTCATCAATCGGGAAATATTAATCAAGCAACATTTAAATGGGCGCGAAATAATGCTATAGTTGTTAGTCCTATTAAAAAGATAACAGGTAATACTATTGAAATTAGTAATGTTGGCAGAGATGATTTACAGTCATTTAAGCCTAATCAATGGGTAGAAATTATTGATGAAGAACAGGAATTAAAAAATCAGCCAGGTAAGTTATTCCGGTTACAAAAAGTATTCAATAACAAGCTTGATGTCGTTGGTGATCCCATAGAAGCTCAATTTGCTGGTAAAAAAAACCTGAAAGTGATAGGTTGGCAAGAAGACCAAGTTGCAAAAGAAGCTAAAATTAAAGTTTCTGATCAATGGATTGAGTTAGAACAGGGAATTTATATCCAATTTTATGCAGAATCTACCTATAAAACTGGTGATTATTGGCTAATTCCGGCACGCGCCTACACAAAAGGTATTGATTGGCCTTATGATAGTTTAGCGCAACCAATCAAACAGCGATCGCCTGGAATTAAACACCACTATTCTCCTCTCGCATTGCTGGAGTACAGTAACGGTACTTTTACCCCTGTCCGTGACTATCGTCCTACTTTCCCATCTTTAGTCAATGCTTTGGATAAAACTGGTGACACCATGACTGGTGATCTAGAAATTCAGGCTAATCTTTACGTGACTAACGGTGGTAAAGTTGGCATTGGCACAAAAGAACCTGATGAAAAACTGCACGTTGATGGTGTGGTCAGAATTGGTAAAACTACCAGTTTTCTAGACATAAGTACAGGAAATAATGATTTAGCTTATTTCCAAACTAATCTGAATGGTTACTACTTTGATCAAGGAATTCAAATCCAATCGGGAGTAATTAGTAGTGATGGCAATGATTTATCATTACAAACAAATGGCACAACTCAACTTTCTATAAATACTAATGGAAATGTGGGAATTGGGGTAGATTCTCCTGATGAAAAACTGCACGTTGATGGTGTGGTCAGAATCGGTAAAACTACCAGTTTTCTAGACATAAGTACAGGAGCTAATAATTTAGCTTATTTCCAAACTAATCTGAATGGTTACTACTTTGATCAAGGAATTAAAATCCAATCAGGAGTAATTAGTAGTGATGGCAATAATTTGTCATTACAAACAAATGGCACAACTCAACTTTCTATAAATACTAATGGAAATGTAGGAATTGGGATAGATTCTCCTGATGAAAAACTGCACGTTGATGGTGTGGTCAGAATTGGTAAAACTACCAGTTTTCTAGACATAAGTACAGGAGCTAATAATTTAGCTGATTTCCAAACTAACCTGAATGGTTATTACTTTGATAAAGGAATTCAAATCCAATCGGGAGTAATTAGTAGTGATGGCAATAACTTGTCATTACAAACAAATGGCACAACTCAA
>NZ_CAWQOY010000150.1:0-31886 GCF_963896525.1 Nodularia sp. LEGE 04288 | reverse complement strand
ATATTAGCCCCCTCATCGCTTGCGGGGAGGGGGTTGGGGGTGGGGTTTTTGTACCTCATAACACCGAAAAGTGCAGGATCTAGATAAATGTGCAGATTGTGAGGTTAAAATTCTCAGTCATCACAAAATTATTGAACCTCACGTAACGTAATATAGCAATGAAAGGAATAAAAATTAATGTGTAAAGGACTAAGCATTAGGCAATTTTGGCAAAGTCGCCATCATTTGTTGGGCTTGTATGCAGTAATTACCCTGCAAGCTGGTAGTAGTATCGCCGCACCAGTGGCCAGATTAGATGATTGGCGCTTTTACCCAGAAGCTGTACAACTAGAAATTAACCTCTCAGCCAGCATCACTCCTAAGTATTTTTATTTAGCTGAACCGCCTCGCTTAGTTGTGGATCTGCCAAATACGCAGTTAGGTAACGTTCCCACTATCCAAAATTATTTTGGAGCAATTCAAAGAATTCGTGTTTCCCAATTAAATGACACTGTAACTCGAATTGTTCTGGATTTAGCAGCCGGAAATTTTATAGATTCTAAGCAAGTACAACTACAACCAGTTTCCCGACAAAACCCCACGCGCTGGGTGTTACGTCCTACGATTACTAATTATACTCCCCCTACACAACTGGGAAATTTTCAGTCTTTACCCAACCAAGTCCCAAGTAATTATCAACAGTTACCCAGCACCTTATATCCCATAACTCCTAACTCACAGCAACCCTTTGTAACTGTACCTCCCCTAAATCCTAGCAATTCATCTCAATTACCCGCTTATATTCTTCCTCCACCTAGTTTTCCCCAGCAACCCAATAATTTAAATAGCATTCCCTCTCAAACAAGTCCTAATTTTTCAGTTCCGATTACCCCCAACTATCAACCCAATGTGTCAAATATACAAGTGATTGAGTTTGGTCAACCCCTTCCCAAACCCAACTATTAAATTTGCACTCATTCCACAATTTAACTAAAATCTATCTGTTTCTTGAGGTTGTGTAACGGCTCCTGGTTGAGATGTAAAGAAGTTTTGAGCGGCCTGATTTTGGTAGATACATCTGATATCAGGGTTTTCACTTTCCAAAGTACCTGTAAAGCCGAAAGTGTTCAGGCGATTCTTACATTCTCTTACCTGGTTAGATGTCACAAGGTTGCGCTGCTCTAAAATTGCCCAGTTATTTTGCCGGAGAACGCACCCAGGACGCATACTTGGTTGAGCCACATAGACATTAAACGGGTTGAGAGTTACGAACAGTCTCGCGTCCATCACCATTGCGCTAGCTCCATTCTGCACGCAAATTTCCGGGTTTGGCGCTCTATTGTCAATGAATTCACGAGAAGCCACATTTGATGGCGTTAAAGTGGTTGTGGAGCTAAAGGCAATCCCAATTCCAATGCCCAATACCAGTACCCCTGCCAAAATGGCGATAGTAGAGATATTGAACAAAGGGGATTGTAAAGCCGAAGATTTAGAAGTAGTAGCCGGTCTACCAGTAGATTTACGTCTCATTTTGCTCTAATCACCTTCACGCCTGAGAAAGTAGGGAGTGGTCTAAACTGTTCTCCCTTTTACAGTATGCCGATTCTTAATTGTAGTTGTCTGTAACTTGGGCGATCGCACTCCAGTTAGATTTAGAAGTTGCGATCGCCCAGCTAAATCATTACACAGCTAAATAGCTGGCAGAGTATGTATCTTTGAGAGATTTCCAACGGAAAGCGCGATCGCCTCCTCTCTCAACTACTACTTTTACTCTCGGTTCCAAGCTAGGCAAAGTTGTTAAAAACTCAACCTCCTGATCCGCTAGAATCTGCCCTTCAATAATCCACAACACCAAACCCTTTGACTTTGGTGGTAGCTGTTCCAGATTATAAGTAACAATCGGTGGTATGTAATACACATAACCCACCGCCGCACCACTACCAGTGCTTTTTTTACCCAGGTGAGGTGGTCTCACACCATGAACTCCTGTGAGATAGGCAGCTACGTCGCCCAGTCCCCTAGCAGTAATATGAAGATTCGCATAGCCAGCAGCCCGCAAACGGCGGCGATATCGACCTTCAAAACCTCCTTCCAGAGGTACATAAACACCAAGGGAACCAAATTTCTCCAAATCGCGGATGAAAGCGTTGCCAGTGGTAATCAGTGCCATAAATTTTCGTCCTATCCCACTTAGATATCTCTATTATTCACCCTCAACCAAGATTAGGTTAAAATATTGAAGCAAGAAAGCCCATCTCATCATCTTTAATCAAAAACTATTTTAAATATTTATAGACAAATTTCAATAGATGCTTTATGATATTGGATCGTGGCCTATGAGAGTAAAAACTAAGTTATTATTGCTCTGTAAGTTTTTAGATGTGTAACATCCGCAGCCAATAATAAACTTGGCTCAAAGTTGTCAGAGACTGGTAAACTAGAAAAGCTCTCAGGTTCAATCAGAGTTAATGGCTGAATAAAACAAGCCAACAAACGACTCTAAACTACATTCACTCCTTTAAGCTTGAGAAACCAGGCGAAATCTTAAACTATAGTTTAAGGTAAAAGTAATGTGTTGAGTAAGGATACTGAGTGGTAAAAAACCGCTTAAGTCCCACTACAGCACGGCAGAAGCAAGTTATGGCAGGAAAGCCACCAACAGCAATGCCTCCAGAAAGTGCCTAAGTAATTGCTTGGACGAAAGCATTACTGCACAAAGCGCAAAGCTAAAAAGCATTGCCTTGATTCCAAAAGTTATTTTTTCTGAATGGGAAAAAGCTTGTGGCTGTTCTGGTGACCAAATGAGTGAAAGTAAACGGATTCACCAAACAGTAAAGACACAAATAGTTGTGTCCTGAAAATACGGTGTAGCATTATCTGCTAAAAATTTCCGTTCGCCCAGAGTCCAGAAGAGAGGGTCGTCCAACCTCAATCGGCACCTATACAAATGTAAAAGTGTCCTCAAGAGTCCGATTCCAACACCAGCAAGTATATAAGGAGAACCAGTTACTGTGTCTGTAGGTATTCTCGGCACCAAACTGGGCATGACCCAAGTCTTTGACGAATCAGGAGTATCCATTCCTGTAACCGTAGTTCAAGCGGGACCATGCACTGTTACACAAGTTAAAACGAAACAGACCGACGGTTATACCGCCATCCAACTTGGATATGGCGAAGTTAAACCCAAGGCGCTGAATAGACCTCTGCTGGGTCACTTGGCAAAATCATCTGCACCAGCTTTGCGACATTTAAACGAATATCTCACAGATACCCCTAATGATTATGCTTTAGGTCAAGAACTCAAAGCAGATATTTTTAGCGAAGGTCAAATTGTCGATGTAGTCGGTACCAGTATTGGTCGTGGTTTTGCGGGTAACCAGAAGCGCAACAACTTTAGCCGTGGTCCCATGTCTCATGGTTCAAAAAACCATAGAGCGCCGGGTTCCATTGGTGCAGGTACAACCCCAGGTCGTGTTTATCCAGGTAAACGGATGGCAGGGCGTTTGGGTGGTACTCGCGTGACAATTCGCAAGTTGACTGTGATACGAGTAGACCTGGAACGGAACTTATTGCTAATTAAAGGAGCCATTCCTGGTAAACCGGGGTCCTTAGTGAATATTCTGCCTGCAAAGAAAGTTGGTAAGTAGTCATTACAAGGCAAAAGACACAAAAGGACATAAAAATGGTTGAAACCGTAGTAAAAAATTGGCAAGGAGAACAAGTCGGCGAGACGACCTTTGAGTTACGAGTTGCTAAAGAATCAACAGCATCTCATATTGTGCATAGAGCCTTGGTCAGACAAATGGCCAACTCTCGCCAAGGAACTGCGAGTACAAAAACTCGTTCCGAAGTTAGAGGTGGTGGTCGTAAACCTTGGCGGCAAAAAGGCACAGGTCGCGCTCGTGCAGGTTCTATTCGTTCACCACTGTGGCGTGGTGGTGGTGTAATCTTTGGGCCAAAACCCAGGGACTATAACCTGAAATTAAACCGCAAAGAACGACGTTTAGCACTGCGAACTGCACTAGTTAGTCGTGCCGACGATTTGATTGTGGTAGAAGATTTTAGCAACGAGTTATCTCGCCCCAAGACCAAAGAATTAGTGTCAGCACTAGCTCGTTGGGGAGCAGCACCAGGAAGCAAGGCATTGTTAATTATGCCGGCAATTTCATCTGCGGATAACGTTTATTTGTCAGCCCGCAATATCGAAAATTTAAAGTTAATTGCAGCCGACCAGCTAAATGTTTACGATTTGCTGCACGCTGACAAGATAGTCATCACAGCATCAGCTTTAGCAAAAATTCAGGAGGTCTATAGTGCCTAAGTTTGACCCCCGCAACCTTGCCGACTTAGTGCGTCGCCCCATAGTGACTGAAAAGGCGACTATCCTGATGGAGCAAAATAAATATACTTTTGAAGTGGCTCCCAAGTCCACCAAGCCACAAATAAAAGCGGCAATTGAAGACCTATTTCAGGTCAAGATCGTCAAAATTAATACCATGATGCCACCACGTAAACAGCGTCGTGTTGGTAAATTTATTGGTTATAAGCCCCAATACAAGCGAGCTATCGTCACTGTAGCCCCTGGGGACGAAGAGAAAATTAGACAAGTTCTATTCCCAGAGGTATAAAGCAACATGGGTACTCGTTCTTATCGTCCTTATACCCCTAGTACACGCCAAGTTACTGTTTCCGACTTTGCCGAAATTACCAAATCAAAGCCGGAAAAATCTTTAACAGAATACGTGCATCGCCCCAAAGGTCGTAACAACCAAGGGCGCATCACCAGCCGTCGTCGGGGTGGCGGACACAAACAAATGTACCGGATCATTGACTTTAAACGGGATAAACGTAATATTCCCGCCCAAGTCATAGCCATTGAATACGATCCCAACCGGAATGCGCGGATCGCCCTGGTGTTATATCAAGATGGCGAAAAGCGTTACATTCTTCACCCCAATAAGTTGCCAGTGGGTGCAACAATTATTGCCGGTCCTGATTCTCCCTTTGAAGATGGCAATGCTTTGCCACTTTTGAATATTCCCTTGGGTACAAGCGTACACAACGTAGAACTAACACCTGGTAAAGGCGGACAAATTGTCCGGGCTGCTGGTGCTAACGCTCAAGTTGTAGCCAAAGAAGGTCAGTATGTCACACTGAAATTACCTTCGGGAGAAGTGCGGATGATTCGGCGGGAATGCTACGCCACCATCGGACAAGTAGGTAACACCGACGCGAGAAACTTAAGTGCTGGTAAAGCCGGACGTAATCGTTGGAAGGGTCGCCGTCCGAAGGTTAGAGGTAGTGTCATGAACCCCGTGGATCACCCACATGGTGGTGGTGAGGGTAGAGCGCCTATTGGTAGACCAGGCCCTGTAACACCTTGGGGTAAACCTACTTTGGGTGCGAAGACACGCAAACCCAAGAAAGCCAGCAGCAAATTGATCGTGCGTCGCCGCCGCAAATCTTCTAAACGTGGTCGTGGTGGTCGTCAATCATAGAATTTTAGATTTTAAATTTTGGATTTTAGATGGGGTTGATTTATGAGTATCCAGAATTTGTGAAACTTGATCAGACACCTAATTAAAATCCGAAATTCTCAAATTTTTAATTCAAAATCTCAAATCCAAAATCCAAAATCGAATTATGGGTCGTTCTTTAAAAAAAGGGCCTTTTGTGGCCGATCACTTGCTGACAAAGATTGAAAAGCTCAACGCTAAAAACGAAAAACAAGTTATCAAAACTTGGTCGAGAGCTTCGACAATTTTGCCCTTAATGATAGGTCATACCATCGCTGTTCACAACGGTCGTCAACACGTTCCGGTTTTTGTGAACGAGCAAATGGTAGGACACAAGTTGGGAGAGTTCGCCCCCACACGTACCTACAGAGGTCATGGGAAGAGTGATAAAAAAGCAGGGAGATAGTTATTAGTCATTAGTCATCAGCTAAAGGCTAATAATCAATGACTAATGACTAAAGGAGAAAATTATGGCTATTGATACTACTGAAGTTAAAGCGATCGCTCGTTATATCCGCATCTCTCCCTATAAAGTGCGTCGTGTCCTCGACCAAATTAGAGGGCGTTCTTACCGAGAAGCACTAATTATATTGGAATTCATGCCCTATAGAGCCTGTGAACCAATATTGAAGCTTCTCAGAAGTGCAGCCGCTAATGCCGAGCATAATGCTGGTTTAGACCGGACAAATCTGGTAATTACTCAGGCTTATGCCAATCAAGGTCCAGTGCTAAAACGGTTTCAACCCAGAGCGCAAGGGCGAGCTTATCAAATTCGCAAGCCAACGTGTCATATCACTGTGGCTGTAGCTGATGCTACTGCTGAATAATTATCAAACCCGAAAAATTGCGTAAAGTCAGAAATTTTAGAGGAAGCATTTGTGGGACAGAAGATTCATCCAGTTGGTTTTCGCCTGGGTATTACGCGTGAGCATCAATCTCGTTGGTTTGCAATTCCTGAGCGCTATCCAGAACTTTTACAAGAAGACTACAAACTGCGTAAGTACATAGATCAAAAGCTGGGTAAACTGGCTCAAAACAACGCCGGAATTTCCGAAGTTAGAATTGAGCGCAAAGCCGACCAAATCGACTTAGAAGTACGCACAGCTAGACCTGGTGTAGTTGTCGGTCGTGGTGGACAAGGTATTGAATCACTGCGCCTTGGACTACAAGAAGTGCTGGGTGGTAATCGGCAAATTCGCATTAACGTAGTCGAAGTTCAAAAAGTTGATGCTGATGCCTCCCTAATTGGCGAATACATTGCTCAACAGTTAGAAAGACGTGTTTCGTTTCGGCGAGTAGTACGCCAAGCTATTCAGCGCGCTCAACGTGCTGGTGTTCAAGGCATTAAAATTCAAGTCAGTGGTCGGCTCAACGGTGCAGAAATTGCCCGGACAGAGTGGACTCGTGAAGGTAGAGTACCTTTACATACCTTACGGGCTGATATTGACTACGCTTACTGCACAGCCAAAACAATTTACGGGATTCTGGGTATCAAAGTATGGGTGTTCAAAGGAGAAATTATTCCAGGACAAGAAGAAACTCCAGCCCCACCCAGCACACGCGATCGCGAACGTGAACCTCGTCGCCGTCAACAACAACGTCGTCGTCAGCAATTTGAAGACCGTTCTAATGAAGGATAGTCATTAGTGATTAGTCCTTAGTCCTTAGCAATGACCAATGACCAATGACCAATGACCAATGACCAATGACAAATGACGAACCATGTTAAGTCCTAAAAGAACTAAATTCCGCAAACAACAGCGCGGACGGATGCAAGGCCTAGCTACCCGTGGCTGCAACATTGATTTTGGTGATTTCGCCCTCCAAGCTCAAGAACCATCTTGGATTACTGCCCGGCAAATTGAAGCTTCCCGTCGGGCAATGACCCGTTATATTCGTCGGGGTGGACAAATCTGGATTCGGATTTTCCCTGATAAACCGATAACCATGCGCCCAGCTGAAACCCGGATGGGTTCAGGTAAAGGTTCTCCAGAGTATTGGGTAGCCGTAGTCAAGCCCGGACGCATTATGTTTGAAATCGCTGGTGTTACTGAAGAAATCGCTCGTGAAGCGATGCGTTTGGCTTCAAACAAGCTGCCGATTAAAACTAAGTTTATTGTGCGTTCTCAACCAAAGGAGCAGGAGTAGGTTATGCCTCTTCCCAAGATTTCAGAAGCTAGAGAATTCAGCGACGAACAACTAGTTGAGCAAATTCTCGCTGTGAAAAAACAACTGTTTCAGTTGCGCTTGCAAAAAGCTACAAGACAACTAGAAAAGCCTCATCAGTTCCGACACGCCCGACATCGCCTATCCCAGTTGCTGACTGTCGAGACTGAACGCAAACGGGCAGCAAGTCAACCGGCTAAAGAAGAACAATAGGAGATTATGGCTATCAAAGAACGAGTCGGCTTGGTAGTGAGCGACAAAATGCAAAAAACTGTAGTAGTTGCTATAGAAAATCGCTCTCCCCACCCCAAGTACGGCAAAATCATGGTTAAAACCCGTCGTTATAAAGTTCACGACGAAGACAATCAATGCAAAGTGGGCGATCGCGTGCGGATTCAAGAAACTAGACCTTTGAGCAAAACCAAACGCTGGCAAGTCAAAGATATCTTGAATACTAAAGCAACAGTGTAACTCTTGTTACAGGACTAACAACTCCAAAAGGGAGACTAATTGTGATTCAACCCCAGACTTACCTGAATGTCGCAGATAATAGCGGTGCCAAGAAGATTATGTGCATCCGTGTATTAGGCGCTGGTAACAGACGTTATGGCTTTATCGGCGACAAAATTATCGCCGTTGTCAAAGATGCCATTCCTAACATGGCTGTGAAAAAGTCAGATGTAATCGAAGCAGTGATTGTCCGCACCCGTCATAGTATCCGCCGTGATAGTGGTATGACCATTCGTTTTGACGATAACGCTGCCGTGATTATCAACAAAGATGGTAATCCCAGAGGTACACGGGTTTTTGGCCCAGTTGCCCGCGAATTACGTGAAAAGAGCTTCACCAAAATTGTTTCTCTGGCTCCGGAGGTACTGTAATGGCGAACCGTAAGGAAAAGCCGAAAGTATTCTATAAAATGCACGTCAAAACTGGTGATACCGTGCAAGTAATTGCAGGTAAAGACAAAGGCAAAGTTGGCGAAATAGTCCAAGCACTACCCCAACTGAGCAAAGTCATTATCAAAGGTGTCAACATGAAGACTAAGCACGTGAAACCCCAGCAAGAAGGGGAATCAGGTAAGATTGTCACCCAGGAATTTCCCATCCATAGTTCCAACGTGATGCTCTACTCCAGCAAGCAAAACGTCACTAGTCGTGTTTGTTACACCTTCACCGCAGAAGGTAAAAAAGTGAGAATGCTGAAAAAAACAGGTGAAATTCTCAATAATTAGAGAATTAACCTTAAAAAAGTTTCCCTGACCAAGCCCAGGGATAAGGACAAGAAAGTATGCCGACAACAAGACTCAAAAACTTATACCAAGAGACAATCGTCCCTAAACTGATTAGTCAGTTTCAATACACCAATGTACATCAAGTACCAAAGGTGATCAAGATTACGATTAACCGCGGTTTAGGCGAAGCGGCTCAAAATGCTAAGTCGCTAGAAGCGTCTTTAAATGAAATTGCGGTAATCACTGGTCAAAAACCAGTAGTGACGCGGGCGAAAAAGGCGATCGCTGGCTTTAAAATTCGTGAGGGGATGCCCGTAGGCATTATGGTCACCCTCAGAAGCGAACGAATGTATGCTTTTCTTGACAGATTAATTAGCTTGTCATTACCCAGAATTAGAGACTTTCGGGGCATTAGTCCTAAAAGTTTTGACGGTCGCGGTAACTACACCCTGGGTGTGAGAGAACAACTAATTTTTCCAGAAGTCGAGTACGACAGCATCGATCAAATCCGTGGTATGGATATTTCCATCATCACAACAGCGAAAAACGACGAAGAGGGTCGCGCCTTACTTAAAGAAATGGGAATGCCCTTTCGCGATCAATAAGTTCATCTAAAGAGGGAACGATGGCGGCTAACGATACAGTTGCAGATATGCTGACGCGCATCCGCAATGCCAACCTGGCAAGACATCAAACGACACAAGTGCCAGCCACAAAAATGACTCGTAGTATTGCCAAAGTACTACAAGACGAAGGTTTTGTTGCTGAAATTGCGGAAGCAGAAGAAGGGATTAAGCGGAATCTAGTGATTTCCCTGAAATACAAGGGTAAAAATCGTCAACCCTTAATCACTGCCTTGAAGAGAGTGAGTAAACCAGGTTTGCGCGTTTACTCGACTAGAAAAGAATTACCAAGGGTACTAGGTGGTATCGGCATTGCGATTATTTCTACATCCAGTGGCATCATGACTGACCGTGAAGCACGTCGTCAGAGCTTGGGTGGTGAAGTACTTTGCTATGTTTGGTAGTCAATTTAGTTAGTCCTTAGCGCTCAGGACTCAAGATAAAGGACAAAAAATCATGTCTCGTATTGGTAAACAACCAATTACTATTCCCGCCAAAGTGGAAGTGACAATTGATGGCCCCAAAGTTTTGGTGAAAGGGCCGAAAGGCCAACTTTCTCGTACTTTGTCTGCCAATGTGATTGTCTCCCAAGAAGGGGAAATATTAAATGTCACCCGTCGTGATGAGACCCGTGTCTCTCGGCAAATGCACGGTTTAAGCCGTACCTTAGTCGCTAACATGGTCGAGGGAGTTTCCCAAGGCTTCAAGCGTCGCTTGGAAATTCAAGGTGTAGGTTATCGCGCCCAACTTCAAGGACGTAACCTAGTTTTGAATATTGGTTACAGCCATCAAGTGCATATTGTGCCACCAGACGGTGTTGAGTTTGTTGTAGAAAATAACACTAACGTCGTCGTCAGTGGTTATGACAAAGAAATAGTAGGTAACACAGCAGCGAAGATTCGCGCCGTTCGTCCCCCAGAACCCTACAAAGGTAAAGGGATTCGTTATGCCGGTGAAGTAGTCAGACGCAAAGCTGGTAAGACTGGTAAGAGTGGTAAGAAGTAAAAATGAAACTTACTCGTAGAGAATCAAAACAGCGTCGTCATCGGCGCGTTCGTGGTAAAGTTCAAGGCTCGGCAGAACGTCCGCGTTTAGCCGTGTTTCGTTCCAACGAACATATTTACGCTCAAGTAATTGATGATACTCAGCATCACACATTAGTAGCAGCCTCGACTGTTGAACCAGAGTTGAAATCTAATTCAGCTACAGGTGCTACTTGTGACGCATCAGCGCAAGTTGGCAAGTTGATAGCAGTGCGATTGTTAGAAAAAGGAATTACCCAAGTAGTCTTTGATCGCGGTGGCAACTTATATCATGGTCGTGTCAAAGCCCTCGCTGATGCAGCCCGCGAAGCTGGTTTAGATTTCTAAAGTCATTAGTCATTAGTCATTGGTCATTAGTCATTGGCTAAGGACAAAAGACAAATGACAAAAGACAAAAGACAACTGACTAATAGAGAGCATTTGATTATGGCAACTGGTCGTCGTAAAGCGAACCGCACAAAAAAAGAAGAAACTACCTGGCAAGAGCGAGTCATCCAAATCCGCCGGGTAAGCAAGGTCGTCAAGGGAGGTAAAAAACTTAGCTTCCGAGCGATTGTTGTTGTCGGTAATGAACGTGGTCAGGTTGGTGTCGGAGTAGGCAAAGCCTCAGATGTCATCGGTGCTGTTAAAAAAGGCGTAGCCGATGGTAAAAAACATCTGATTGACATCCCTATGACCAAATCTAACTCCATTCCTCATCCTATTGATGGTGTAGGTGGTGGTGCTAAGGTGATGATGCGTCCCGCTGCACCTGGGACTGGGGTAATTGCTGGTGGTGCTGTTCGGACTGTCCTGGAATTGGCAGGAGTTCGTAACATCTTGGCCAAGCAACTCGGTTCCAACAATCCACTCAACAATGCTAGAGCCGCAGTGAATGCCTTATCTACACTACGTACTCTTTCGGAAGTGGCCGAAGACCGGGGTATTCCTATAGAAAAACTCTACATTTAGTAGCTGTCACGGGACGCTGAGGCTAGTATTTTTACTCAGCACTAGCCCCCGCTCACAGCACTTTCAAGTCAGAGCTTTTGTGTAAACAATTACTAATTACATCATGAGACTCAACGATGTTAAGCCCCAAAAAGGTTCAAAAAAACGCCGTCGCCGTGTAGCCAGGGGTATTTCCGCAGGTCAAGGCGCTAGCGCTGGTTTAGGTATGAGAGGTCAAAAATCTCGTTCTGGTAGCGGTACCAGACCAGGTTTTGAAGGTGGTCAGCAACCATTGTACCGCCGAGTACCTAAGCTTAAGGGCTTTCCGGTGGTTAATCGGAAAGTTTACACTACGATTAATGTAGAGAAACTAGCTTCCCTTCCTGCCAATACAGAAGTAACTTTGGCCTCCCTCAAAGAAGCAGGAATTCTCACTGCTGCTAAAGGTCCATTGAAAATTTTGGGCAACGGAGAATTGAATGTATCCCTAAAGGTACAAGCAGCAGCTTTCACAGGACAAGCTCGGAGCAAAATTGAAGCAGCTGGTGGTAGTTGCGAAGTCTTATAAGTGAGCCGGAAAAGCGCACTTTGCAAGCTAACTCGCTGCCAGCGCCTGGTTCACTATAGAGGTAGCATTCTATGATCAGTCGAGAAAAAGCCCCAACGGCTCAAGAAACTTTTATGCAGATGGCGCAAGCAGCTGGCCTCAGAGGTAGGCTGCTTGTCACCGTCGGTATTTTAATTTTGGTTCGCCTCGGTATATTTTTACCAGTACCAGGTCTTGATAGAGCGAGGTTTGCCGAAGCAATAGCCGGTAATAATGCTGTCTTCGGTTTATTGGATATATTTTCTGGACGGGGACTTTCCACTTTGGGAATCTTCGCTTTGGGAATTTTACCCTTTATTAATGCGTCCATTATTATCCAATTACTGACTGCGGCAATTCCCACTTTAGAAAATTTACAGAAAAATGAAGGCGAAGCGGGTCGGCGGCAAATTTCGCAAATCACACGCTACGTAACTGTAGTATGGGCGACTATTCAAAGTGTGGCTTTTACGTCTATTTTCCTGAATCAATTTGCTTTGAATCCAGGTATAGCATTTATCGCTGAAACCGCGATCGCGCTCACGGCTGGTTCCATGTTTGTCATGTGGGCATCAGAACTGATTACAGAACGGGGACTTGGTAATGGTGCATCATTGTTGATTTTTGTCAACATTGTAGCTTCGTTACCTAAAGCTTTAGGCGATACCATTGACTTGGTGCAAGTCGGTGGTAGAGAAACCATTGGTCGCGTCATCGTTCTCATATTGGTGTTCCTTGTGACAATTGTGGGGATTGTTTTCGTTCAAGAAGGCATTCGTCGTATCCCGATTATCTCGGCTCGTCGCCAAGTCGGTCGCAGAGTACTGGCAGAACAACGGAGTTATTTACCCTTGCGGCTCAATTCCGGGGGTGTAATGCCGATTATTTTTGCGGCGGCAATTTTGAGTCTGCCACTGTTGATCGCCAATTTCACTAGAAATCCTGAAATAGCCAACATTGTCAATACTTATCTTAGTCCTGGGGGTTCTGGGGCTTGGGTTTACGCTCTAGTCTACTTAGTCTCTATTATTTTCTTCAGTTACTTCTATTCTTCGTTGATTGTTAACCCAGTTGATGTAGCGCAGAACTTGAAGAAAATGGGATCTAGCATTCCCGGTATTCGTCCCGGAAAAGCTACCAGTGAGTATCTTGAGCGTGTAATCAATCGACTAACTTTTTTAGGTGCGATATTTTTGGGCTTTGTGGCAATTATCCCCACGGCTGTGGAAAGTGCTTTAGGAGTACCAACCTTTAGAGGATTGGGTGCTACTTCTTTGCTAATTCTGGTAGGTGTGGCAATTGATACAGCCAAACAGGTCCAAACTTACGTTATCTCTCAGCGTTATGAAGGAATGGTGAAACAATAGTGACAGTGACTCGATTAATTTTCTTGGGACCACCTGGATCTGGTAAAGGAACTCAAGCTCAAGTTTTGGCGGAAAAATTGAATATTCCCCATATTTCTACAGGGGAAATATTAAGACAAGCTATGCAAGAGCAAACTCCTTTGGGAATTAAGGCTCAAAGTTATGTAAATAGCGGCGATTTAGTCCCCGACCAGTTAGTGCAGGACTTGGTACAGGAACGCCTTAGTCAACCAGATGTCAAATCTGGCTGGATTCTTGATGGTTTTCCTCGCAAAGTCACACAAGCAGTTTTTCTGGAAGAATTGCTGGCAGAAATTAATCAGGGTGGCGAAAGGGTAGTTAATCTTGATGCTCCAGATGATGTTGTGGTAGCACGTTTACTCGATAGAGGACGCAAAGATGATACCGAAGCGGTAATTCGTCATCGTTTAGACGTTTACCGTGCTGAAACTGCGCCATTGATTGATTATTATGGCGATCGCCAAAAACTGATGACAGTCAATGGCGATCAGTCCCAAGAAGAAGTCACTCACGAGTTACAAAAAATCGTTACTTCATAGACTGAGTAGGGGGAGTAAAAATCACCATTTACTCCCCCGTACAGAGACGCTCAATCGCTTGTCTCCCCCCTATGGGCAAGATGCGCTCCGATTTTAGCTAAGATATATTAATAAACTGTTGATATATTTCTCAAAATATGTTCTTTTGCAGATGAAGTGCTGCAACTGAATAAATAGGAGATTGTTGCATTGAGGAAAAAACAAATTGTCTAAGCAAGATTTGATCGAAATGGAAGGCACTGTCACTGAATCCTTGCCCAATGCGATGTTTCGCGTTGATTTGGACAATGGATTCAATGTCCTGGCACACATTTCCGGTAAGATTCGCCGTAATTACATCAAGATTTTACCTGGCGATCGCGTCAAAGTTGAGTTAACTCCCTACGACCTCTCAAAAGGTAGAATCACCTATAGACTGCGGAAAAAATAGTTATATGTCCAAAATCTTACCATAAAACCATCTTTTTGGGTTCTACCCAGTTACTTAAGTGAATTAATTTCCCTAAAAATGCTATAATTTACTATTTGGAGTCAATTAGAAAAGGCATGAAAGTTCGAGCCTCAGTCAAGAAAATGTGTGAAAAATGTAACGTGATCCGCCGTCGCGGTCGCGTTATGGTGATTTGCGTGAATCCCAAACACAAACAACGCCAAGGCTAACACTCTGACACATCAAAGAGTGAAAACACAGATAAATCACCATTAAAGGCTACAAAGGCAATTAATCACGCCTTTGTAATAGTAACTGCGATAACAATAGGGAGAAATTAATTGTGGCACGTATTTCCGGAGTAGACCTTCCACGCGATAAGCGCGTTGAAATTGGTCTGACTTATATCTACGGAATTGGGTTAACAAGGTCTCTGGAAATTTTAGCCGCTACAGGTGTAAACCCAGATACCCGCGTTAAAGACTTAAGTGATGCTGACGTAGCAGCCCTGCGCGGCGAAATCGAAAGCAACTATCAAGTTGAAGGTGACTTACGGCGTTTAGAAGCCATGAGCATCAAGCGCTTGGTTGATATTGGTTGCTACCGTGGTCGTCGTCACCGCATGGGCTTACCAGTTAGAGGTCAAAGAACTCGGACTAATGCTAGAACCCGTCGAGGGAGAAGGCAGACAGTGGCTGGTAAGAAGAAGGCTCCAGGCAAATAAACTTTCAACCCTTGCTCGTCAAAGCAAGTTTTACCTTAGATTAACTAAACAAATATGGCAAGACAACCAACTAAAAAAGGCGGGAGCAAAAAGCAGAAGCGCAACGTACCCAACGGGATGGCCTACATCCAGTCTACTTTCAACAATAGCATTGTCACCATTACCGATCAAAATGGCGACGTGATCTCTTGGGCTAGTGCTGGTTCAAGCGGTTTTAAGGGAGCCAAAAAGGGAACTCCCTTTGCAGCACAAACCGCAGCTGAAAGTGCAGCCCGTCGGGCGATGGATCAAGGGATGCGCCAAATTGAAGTCATGGTAAGTGGCCCCGGAGCCGGTAGAGAAACCGCGATTCGGGCAATCCAAGGAGCAGGACTGGAAATTACCCTGATTCGGGATATTACCCCGATTCCTCACAATGGTTGCCGTCCACCCAAGCGCCGCCGAGTTTAAATGCAACCTGTTTGTTAGGCATTGAGTCTACAAATTGTTTCAAATGGCTTGAGCAAAGAGAAGCAAGTCAGCTCTTCCTGTCGGGAGGGCTGCTAAACTTCAAACTAACCAAAATAAATAATGATTTTCCCTGAATAGGGTGATCAAACTAGACTGCCATTAAAAACTGGCAGTTGAATCTACCTAGCGAAAGCTAGGGAAAAAAAGTAAATTGGGGAGGCAATTGATTTGCCTGCTAGCAGCACCTTAAAGAAGGGAGGCTAATCCGTGGCGCAGTTTCAAATTGAATGTGTAGAGTCTAATACTGAGGAAAGTCGGAGCCATTACAGTAAATTTGTGCTGGAACCTCTAGAGCGTGGTCAAGGAACAACAGTTGGCAACGCGCTGCGGCGGGTTTTACTGTCGAATCTAGAGGGGACAGCAGTTACAGCAGTGAGAATTGCCGGTGTCAGCCACGAGTTTGCTACAGTTCCGGGTGTGCGGGAAGATGTGCTGGAAATCCTCATGAAAATGAAGGAAGTAATCCTCAGAAGCTACTCTTCTCAACCCCAGATTGGTAGATTACTCGTTAACGGGCCAGCAACAGTCACTGTGGCTCATTTTGATTTGCCCAGTGAAGTAGAAGTCATAGACCAAACCCAGTATGTCGCTACCCTAGCTGAGGGTGGCAAGCTGGAAATGGAATTTCGGATTGAGAAAGGCAAAGGATATCGCACAGTAGAGCGAGGACGCGAAGAAGCCACTTCCTTGGATTTTCTGCAAATCGACTCGGTATTTATGCCAGTACGGAAAGTTAACTACAGTGTCGAAGAATCCCGTGGTGAAAGCTCAATTACCAAAGATAGACTGCTGTTAGAAGTTTGGACAAATGGCAGTATTTCGCCCCAAGAAGCACTATCATCAGCAGCTGGTATTCTGGTAGAGCTATTCAATCCATTGAAAGATATTTCACTGGAACCAACAGAAACAGGCGCTGAAGTCCCAGACGACCCCACCGCCCAAATTCCTATTGAAGAGTTGCAACTTTCTGTGCGGGCTTATAACTGTCTCAAACGCGCACAAGTTAACTCTGTGGCTGACTTATTGGATTTCACTCAAGAAGACTTGTTAGAAATTAAAAACTTTGGTCAGAAGTCAGCAGAAGAGGTCGTTGAAGCTTTACAGCGTCGTTTAGGTATTACTCTGCCCCAAGAAAGAGGCACTAAACACACATAAGTCCCAACTTTTACTCATTCATAGTCCATTATTATGCGTCACCGTTGTCGAGTCAAAAAACTCAGTAAACCAGCTGACCAACGCCGCGCCCTCTTGCGAGCGTTGACCACAGAGATCATCCGTCATGGTCGAATCACCACAACTTTAATTCGAGCTAAAGTTGTCCGTAGTGAAGTTGAAAAAATGATCACCCTAGCTAAAAACGGCTCCTTATCAGCACGTCGGGAAGCTCTGGGTTATATCTACGACAAGCAACTAGTTCATGCTTTATTTGAGCAAGCTCCGACTCGTTATGGCGAACGCCAAGGCGGTTATACCCGCATCATGCGTACCGTTCCGCGTCGGGGAGATCAGGCGAAAATGGCAATCATTGAGCTAGTTTAGTTCATTGGACATCGGTCATGAGTCATTAGTTAATGACAAAGACAGATACCAACAGACAAAATCTGTATGTTAGAAAGCCACCAGCCTACCGAAACTCATCGAGTCGCCCTCGTAATTCAATACTTGGGCACTCACTTTTGCGGCTGGCAAAGACAAAAGCAGCATCGTACAGTTCAAGAAGAAATTGAAAAAGCGATCGCTACGGTTCTTGGCTATCATGTGACTTTACATGGTGCTGGGCGAACCGATTCTGGAGTTCATGCAGCTGCTCAAGTAGCCCATTTTGAAGCCACAGGATTCATCCCACCTCACAGGTGGGCATCAATTCTGAATAGCTATCTGCCTCAAGATATACTAATAAGGGCTTCAGCTGCTGTAGATAATCGTTGGCACGCGCGTTTTAGTGCTGCCTATCGCCGATATCGCTACACGATATACACTGAAGATCGGCCGAACTTGTTCGCTAGACCCTTCAGTTGGCATTATTATTATGCACCCCTGGATGAATGCTTAATCCAAGCTGCCCTCGAACCCTTGATGGGGAAGCATCATTTGGCCGCATTTCACCGTGCAGGTTCCAAGCGATCGCATTCTTGGGTAGAGGTGCAAGCAGCAGAATGTCATCGTAGTGGGCCATTTCTTCATATTGAAATTCAGGCAAATGGATTTTTGTATGGCATGGTACGGCTGTTAGTAGGGATGCTGGCACAGGTAGGCTCCGGTAAGCTGACACTTGCTGGCTTTACCGAACTCTGGCAAGAAGAACACCGCGAAAAAGTCAAATACGCTGCCCCTCCCCAGGGTTTGTGTTTGTTAAGAGTAGGCTATCCAGATTTTCCTTTTTCCCCAGAGATTTGGTACGAAAACCTACCTAAATTGGTCTTTCCTACAGATATTCCTCTGGAATATGCCCAAACAGAAACCGTTTACCTCAATTCCACACCACTCTTGTAAAACAAAACTCTAATGACAACAAAAACATACCTTCCTCCTCAAGCAACCCTTGAGCGTGAGTGGTACGTAGTAGATGCCACTGATAAACGCCTCGGCCGCCTGGCTACCGAAATCGCCATGATTTTGAGAGGCAAAAAGAAAGCCGAATTTACTCCCCACATGGACACAGGTGACTTTGTAATTGTCATCAATGCCGAAAAAATAGCAGTTACAGGCAAAAAGAGCAGCCAAAAACTGTACCGTCGCCATTCAGGCCGTCCCGGCGGCATGAAAACAGAAACTTTTGCTAAACTGCAACAACGCCTACCAGAACGGATATTAGAACACGCCGTCAAAGGTATGCTCCCTAAAAATAGTTTGGGTAAGCAGTTGTTCACCAAACTCAAAGTCTACGCTGGGCCGACTCATCCCCACGAAGCGCAAAAACCCAAAGAACTAAAAATTAATACAATTCCTGGAGAAGAAAATTAATGGTAGTAGCAGATAGCAATAGCGGTCGCGCCGTATATTGGGGTACTGGTCGTCGTAAGTGTGCAGTAGCACGCGTCAGATTGGTTCCAGGTGAAGGTAAGCTGACTGTCAATGGCAAGGATGGCGAATTGTACTTTCAATTCAACGCCAACTACCTGGGAGTGATTAGAAACCCTCTAGAAACTCTGGGACTAGAAAACGAATATGACATTTTGGTGAAAGCTGAAGGCGGCGGCTTGACAGGTCAAGCTGATTCTATTCGTTTAGGAGTTGCTCGCGCCCTGTGTCAATTAGACCCAGATAATCGCCCACCTTTAAAAACCGAAGGCTACCTGACTCGCGATCCCCGTGCCAAAGAACGGAAGAAATATGGTTTGCACAAAGCCCGCAAAGCACCTCAGTACTCCAAACGTTAAGTCAATTTTGGATTTTGGATTTTGGATTTTAGATTGTAGTCTGATCCAAAATCTCAAACTCCCCAGTCCCTTCTAAAAGATATAATTGATATAGGATAACGACAAAAAACATGGCTAAACCTGATATTCATCCCCAATGGTATCCAGAAGCTAAAGTGTACTGTAATGGTCAAGTTGTTATGACTATTGGCTCCACAAAGCCAGAATTGCACGTAGACGTATGGTCTGGAAATCACCCTTTTTATACTGGTACTCAGAAGCTGATTGACACTGAAGGTCGAGTTGAACGCTTCTTGCGTAAATACGGTATGAGCAGCACTCAAGCCACAGAAGAAACTCAAGAGAAGTAGCGGTTTGGCTCTGCTGTTAACGACGACCCTGCAACTGCTGGGTCGATTGTCATTTTTGGGCGAGCCAATTTGTTATTTTAAGGAGCGCATTTGTCATGGCTGAATCATACTTACTAGATAAACTTAAATCTGTTGAACAAACCTTTCATGAATTAACCCGTCGTCTGGCTGATCCGGATACTGCTAGCAATCCTGATGAGTATCAAAAAATTGCCAAGTCGCGTTCATCTTTGGAAGAGGTAGTAAATACCTACGAAACTTGGAAAATTGCTACTGAAGAATTAGCAGGAGCGCGTCAGGTATACAAAGAGGCCAACAGTGACCCAGAGTTGCATGAAATGGCAGCTTTGGAAGTTAATGAATTAGAAGAAAAATTAGAGCATTTAGAAGCTCGCTTGAAGGTGTTGCTGTTACCCCGTGACCCCAACGATGAAAAGAACATCATGTTGGAAATTCGCGCTGGTACTGGCGGCGATGAAGCGAGTATTTGGGCTGGAGATTTACTGCGGATGTACTCCCGCTATGCTGAACTCCAGCATTGGAAAGTCAAACTGGTGAGCGAGTCACTGGGAGAAATGGGCGGCTTTAAAGAAGTAATCCTGGAAATTCAAGGTGATAGCGTTTACAGTCAGCTGAAGTTTGAAGCGGGAGTACATCGCGTCCAGCGTGTACCAGCAACTGAAGCTGGGGGAAGAGTTCACACCTCTACCGCCACAGTAGCAATTATGCCAGAAGTGGACGATGTGGAAATTCACATTGATCCCAAGGATATTGAAATGAGTACAGCTCGTTCTGGTGGTGCTGGTGGACAAAACGTCAACAAAGTAGAAACGGCTGCTGACTTATTCCACAAACCCACAGGTATCCGGATTTTCTGTACGGAGGAACGTAGCCAGTTGCAAAACAAAGAACGGGCGATGCAAATCCTGCGGGCAAAACTGTACGAAATGAAGTTAGCCGAACAACAAGACGCTGTAACTTCCATGAGGCGATCGCAAGTTGGTACAGGATCAAGATCAGAAAAAATCCGTACCTATAATTATAAAGATAACCGCGTTACCGACCACCGTCTAGGACAGAATTATTCTCTAAATCCTGTCTTAGAAGGCGAGTTAGAAACAGTGATTCAATCTTGTATCTCTCAAGACCAGCAAGAACGCCTAGCAGAGTTAGCAACTTCTAGTTCTAACTAAGTTTTGGCTGTTACACCTCGGAGAAAACCGCAGCTAGTTCTGTAGCTTTCAATGCATAGAGGCGGTTTTCTAAGGCGGTGCTGAGTGCATCAAAGATTTCATTGAGATAATTGTAATATGCAAATTCGTACTGGATGAGGTAATTTAACTTCTTCCATTCTTGCAAGCTTTGGCAGTAGGAAATTAATTTTTCCACATCTGCTTGCCAACGTGCAAAAATTCGATAGCTGAAAAAGCTGCTGCACACGTTACCTTTTGCATCCCAGTAGGAAATACACACCTGATGCTTGAGATAACGGATTTTTTTGACTTCCTTAACGTCATAGCCTTTAACTTTCAGGGCTTCTTTAACTTCAGCGTCTGAAATGTTCCATTGATCTGGTTTAATCTTATTAGAGGCTATGAGGTTTCGACCTTGACGGCGATATTTTTTAACCTTACGTGGACTGCGGAACATGATGCACCCTTGATTTGATTGGCAGCAAAGCCGAAAAGTCTAGTTGCGTAGTTATTTCTAGGTTAAAATGAGAATTGCTACCTTGTAATTATTTTAAGATACCAGCAGCAATAAACCTTGTCAAGATAAAAGTAAAATTTTAATAATTGCTTACTTACCTTGTAAACACAGTTGGCTAGCTATATAAGCAGTGAAAATTGAAAGCAGAGAAAAACTTGTAGAAATCATCAAATTAGCTCGTGGTTCCATGAGTCAACGAGCCTTTGGCAAACTCTTGGGAGTTTCTGCTACTGCTGTTCAGTTGTGGGAAAAAGGTGTGAATGTGCCAGATACCGACTATTTGGCGAAGATAGCCGCCAGAGCGGGCTATACGCTACAAGAGTTAATCACCTGCTTAAATGGCGAGCCAATTCAAGAAATTTCCGATATAAATTTGATTTTGAGACAAATCAAGTATATGCCTTTGAGTCAAGTGGCTCAGATTGTGCGCGCTGTGGCGGATAGATTAGAAACTGTGGCTGAAACATCTGAGGATGAGGCCAAGGCTAGTTAATTTGCATTTGCGGATTATTTGATCTCACGCAGAGGCGCAGAGGCGCAGAGAGTATAGAGTTGAGAATGGTCGATTTTTTGACGTTGCTGATTTCAAATATGAATTTGTTTCACGCAAAGGCGCATTCGGCGAAGCCGTTCCCGAAGGGTAGGCGCAAAGATACGAAGAAGAAGAAAGTTTATTTTGGCATTTCATACTTTGATTCAGCAACGCCGATTTTTTAGTGTGAAAAATTGCTATAAGAAGAAATTTTTTCCCATTGGTCTTGATTAATACATAACATAGGAATTGCTAACACTTAGGGTAATTCCCAATTCAACATGGCAGCAGCGACACCTGAAAGTCTGAATAAGTTTGTGAGCTTTTGTCAGCAGCACATCAAGGGACAGGAAAGGAAGGAAGCGCAAACGTTTTTAGACCGCTTTTTTCGGGCTTTTGGGCATGAAGGGGCGCTGGAAGCTGGGGCGAGTTATGAGGAAGCGATAAAAAAGAGTAGCAAGACGGGTAAAACGGGTTTTGCTGATTTGGTCTGGAAACCCCGCGTGTTGATTGAGATGAAGAAGCGCGGGGAGGAGTTGAGTAAGCATTATTCCCAGGCTTTTGATTATTGGACGCGGTTAGTACCAGACCGTCCGCGTTATGTTTTACTGTGCAATTTTGACGAGTTTTGGATTTTTGACTTTGATATTCAGCTAGATACACCTGTAGATAAAATATCCCTGGAGCAACTGCCAGAAAGGGCGGGGGCTTTTGCGTTTATGGAGTTTGGCAACAAAACTCCTATTTTCAATAATAACCAGGTGGAGGTAACAGAACGGGCAGCGCGTCGCATGGGTGAGTTGCTGCTGGAACTGGAAAAGCGGGGAATTGAGAAGTTGACAGCGCAGCGCTTTATTTTGCAATGTGTGCTGGCGATGTTTGCTGAAGATAGGCAACTTTTACCCCGTGATATGTTTATTTCCTGCGTTCAGGATTGCATGGCTGGGGCGAGTTCTTATGATGTTTTGGGTGGTTTATTTCGGGAAATGAATCTGCTAGGAAAAACGCCAGCCGGACGTTATCAAGGTGTAGATTATTTCAATGGTGGGTTATTTTCTCAGATTCAGGCGATTGATTTGACAAGGGAAGAATTAAATTTTTTGGATGTCTCAGCTAAGGAGAATTGGAGTCAGGTACGTCCGGCTATTTTTGGGAATCTATTTGAAGGAACGGTAGATAAAAAAGAGCGTCACGCCAAGGGGATTCATTACACCTCGGAAGCGGACATTATGAAAATTGTTCGCCCCACAATTAGCCGTTATTGGGAAGATAGAATTGATGCGGCTGGCTCAATTAAGGCACTCTCTCAACTGCAATTAGAATTACAAAGTTATCGCGTACTTGACCCGGCTTGTGGTTCTGGTAATTTTCTCTATATAGCGTATCAGGAACTGAAAAGAATTGAAACTTTACTATTAGAGAAGTTACAACAGCGGGGAAAATCAAAAGATAAGCAAATGCTGATGGGTTTGGTGACTCCTCTGCAATTTTATGGGATGGATACAAATCCCTTTGCGGTGGAATTGGCGCGGGTTACATTGATGATTGCGCGGAAGATTGCGATTGATAATTTACAATTAACTGAGCCGGCTTTACCTTTGGATTCTTTGGATAAGAATATTGTTTGTCAGGATGCGTTATTTAGTGAATGGCCAAAGGCTAATGCAATTATTGGTAATCCGCCATTTTTAGGTGGAAAGCATATGAGAATAGCTTTAGGTGATGAATATATAGATAAAGTTTTTCAACGTTTTCCTGATGTTAAAGATTCTATAGATTTTTGTGCTTATTGGTTTCGGTTAGCTCATGAACATATTGATGAAAAAGGTAGAGTAGGTTTAGTTGCGACAAATTCAATCAGTCAAGGTAAAAGCCGAGTTGCAACTTTAGACTATATTACTCAAAATAATGGTTATATTCATGAGGCTGTTTCTACACAACCTTGGTCTGGTGAAGCTAAGGTTCATGTAAGTATTGTTAATTGGTGTAGGGTTAAACCAGAAAAATATTATTTAGATAATCAGATAGTTTCACAAATCAATTCTGCACTGAAATCTAGTATTGATGTTTATCAGGCTGTGCGATTAAAGGCTAATCTTAATAAATGTTTTCAAGGTGTAATTCCTGTAGGGGAAGGTTTTATAGTCACGGAACAGCAGGTAAGCGATTGGATAAAAGCTGATTCCCATAATGAAGAAGTGCTAAAACTTTTTTCTATGGGTGCGAATTTAGCCAAAAATCCTCATGGTAAGCCTGAAAGATGGATTATTGATTTTAATGATAAGAGTATTGAGGATGCTAGTGATTATAAATTACCATTTGAACATATAAAAAAAACTGTTAAACCACAAAGAGATAATAATAGAGATGCTAAAGCAAGACAATATTGGTGGAAATTCTTGCGCCATCGTCCCGAAATGAGAACCGCAATTTATTCACTATCATTTTATTTGAATGTACCCAGAGTTTCTAAATGGGCGATATTTATTCCCGCACCTTTAAATTGGCTACCTGGTGATAAATCAGTTGTCATAGCTACGGATGATTTCTATATCCTGGGTATTCTTTCATCTAACATCCATCGTACTTGGATGCACGCCCAAAAATCAACTTTAAAAGCAGATATAGCATATACTCACAATACCTGCTTTGAAACATTCCCCTTTCCCCAAACCCCCGACGCTAAATTAGTCCAACAAATTCGCGCCAAAGCTGAAGAACTCCATCAATATCGCACCCAACAAATGGAGTCGAAACAGTGGGGAATAACTACACTATATAATAAATTCTTTAACGAACCCAGCAGCCAACTTTATAAACTGCATGAACAGTTAGATAAATTGGTAATGCAAGCCTATAACTTTAAAATCAAAGATGATATTTTAGAAAAATTGCTGACGTTGAATAAAGAGTTAGCTGAGAAGGAAAAACAAGGTGAAACCGTCATTAGACCTTGGTGACCAAGTTAAAATATAAGAGAGTTTCACGCAAAGGCGCAGAGGCGCAAAGGTGAGGATTTAAGTTTTCTCTAACCTCAGCGTACCTACCCTGCGGGAACGCCTAACGGCGAATGTGTTAACCTCTGCGATACTCTGCGTTAAAAACTTCATCCTTATGAAAACAGACAGCATCTTTTATCGCCTATTTCAAGAATTCCCTAGTATCTTCTTTGAATTGATTGGTAATTCTCCTGAAGAAGCTAATAGCTATCAATTTTCCTCAGTTGAAGTTAAACAAACGTCCTTCAGACTTGATGGTGTTTTTCTACCTATACAAACAGTAGAAAACCCAATTTATTTTGTGGAAGTCCAATTTCAAGCCGATGGTGAAATTTATTCACGACTGTTTGCGGAAGTATGTTTGTACCTCCGACAAAATCAACCCCAAAATGACTGGGGTGCTGTGGTACTATACCCAACCAGGAGTATAGATACAGGAAGTATTAAACATTACCGTGAATTTTTCACAAGTCAGCGAGTTAGGCGGATTTATCTGGATGAATTAGGTGAATCTACGTCGCTACCCATTGGCATTGCTACTATTAAGTTAATCATTGCTAACGAAGATCAAGCGATCGCACAAGGTAAAGAGTTAATCGACAGAACCAAACAAGAAATTAACTCACAGCATAAACAACAGCAATTATTACAATTAATAGAGACAATCTTGGTTTACAAATTACCCCAAATGAGCAGGAAGGAGATAGAAGCCATGTTTGGATTAAGCGAGTTGAAGCAAACCAGATTTTATCAGGAAGCCTTTCAAGAAGGCGAGGAAGAAGGCGAACGCAAAGGCGAACGCAAAGGCAAATTAAAAGCAGTTCCACCAATGTTAGCCGCAGGATTAACTGTAGAGCAAATAGCCGCAGCTTTAGAACTGAGTGTAGAAGATGTCAGACAGGCTACACAAAAACCTGATAATGACTAATAAAACCTCAGCGTACCTACCCTGCGGGAACGCCTAACGGCGAATGCGTTAACCTTAGCGCCCCTCTGCGTTAAAAATTACATCATTCATAAGTGTTTGCTCAAGTATGCTTATATCTCGGACAAAATCAACACCAAGAAGAACAAGGAGGACATATAAGTAATGTTTGAATTAAGCGAATTAAAGCAAACTAAAGTTTATCAGGAAGCCTTTCAAAAAGGTGAGGAAGAAGGCGAACGCAAAGGCAAATTAAAAGTAGTTCCACCAATGTTAGCCGCAGGGTTAACTGTAGAGCAAATAGCCGAGGCTTTAGATTTAAGTGTAGAGGATGTCAGACAGGCTACACAACAGCAGCCTGCTAGTGAATAGAGAGGGTGCAAAAAAGCATAAACTTGAGTTAATTTTTGTTAATATTGGAGACGGTGTTAGTACTTCGTCCTTAACTACCCATACCCTACCTGAGAGAAACTTGATGCTGCGACTAGAACATATCAGTAAAATTTATCCTACAGGCGAAGTTCTCAAAGATATCAACTGGGAAGTCAAACCAGGCGATCGCATTGGCTTAGTCGGTGTCAACGGTGCGGGAAAATCCACCCAGCTAAAAATTATCACCGGGGAAATTGAACCCACCGCCGGCGAAATCATTCGTCCCTCCAGTTTGCACATAGCCTACCTCAACCAAGAGTTTGAAGTAGATCCCGGCCGCACGGTTAGAGAAGAATTTTGGATCGTCTTTGAAGAAGCCAACAAAGTACAAATGTCGCTGGCGCAAGTACAACGCGATATGGAAACGGCTACTCCAGAAGAACTGGATAAACTGATTGATAAACTAGATCGCTTACAGCGTCAATTTGAAGCCTTGGATGGCTATAACTTAGACGCACGCATCGGGAAAATCTTACCAGAAATGGGGTTTGATTCCGAAGATGGCGATCGCCTCGTCAGTGCTTTCTCCGGTGGTTGGCAAATGCGGATGAGTTTAGGTAAAATTCTGCTGCAAAAACCCGACTTATTACTACTGGACGAACCGACTAACCACTTAGATTTAGAAACCATTGAGTGGCTAGAAAATTACCTCAAAAATCTCAATACTCCAATGGTGATCGTTTCCCATGACCGGGAGTTCCTTGACCGCCTCTGCACCCACATTGTAGAAACTGAACGTGGTGTTTCTACTACCTACCTGGGTAACTATTCAGCATACTTAGAACAAAAAGCTGAAAATCAACTAGCACAACTGAGCGCTTACGAACGCCAGCAGAAAGAACTAGAGAAACAGCAAACATTTGTTGATCGATTTCGCGCCAGTGCGACTCGCAGTACCCAGGCGAAAAGCCGGGAAAAACAACTAGAAAAAATTGAGCGCATTGAAGCACCTGTGGCGGGAATGAAAACCCTGCACTTCCGCTTTCCTCCAGCACCCCGCAGTGGACGAGAAGTAGTAGAGATTAAAGATTTAACTCATGTCTATGATGATAAAATCTTATTCTTAGCCACAAATCTCTTAATAGAAAGAGGCGATCGCATTGCCTTTCTCGGCCCCAACGGTGCGGGTAAATCTACGCTTTTACGCGTGATTATGGGTATGGAACCACCCACAGAAGGCAGCGTGCAAATAAGCGAACACAATGTGATTCCCGGTTACTTTGAGCAAAATCAAGCCGAAGCTTTGGACTTACAGAAAACAGTCATGGAAACCATCCATGATGAAGTCCCCGACTGGACAAACGAAGAAGTCCGCAGGCTTTTGGGACAGTTTTTGTTCACAGGTAACACTGCATTTAAGTCAGTAGATGCATTAAGTGGAGGCGAAAAAGCTCGTTTAGCATTAGCTAAAATGCTGTTACGTCCAGCCAATCTGCTGATTTTAGATGAGCCGACTAACCACTTAGATATTCCAGCCAAAGAAATGTTGGAAGAATCGTTACAGAACTATGATGGCACAGCGATTGTAGTTTCCCACGACCGCTATTTTATCTCGCAAGTAGCCAACAAAATCGTCGAAATCCGCGACGGTGAATTCCGTGTCTACTTAGGAGATTATCATTATTACCTGGATAAAATTGCCGAAGAAAAGGAACAAGCTAAGTTAGCTGCAATAGCCGCCGAAAAAGCTGCGAAGAAAGCTGCTAAAGCTGCCAAGTCTTCTGGAAAAGGGAAATGATAGAACTGCCTAGTAGTGGCCTGAAAAGGTCACTACTAACTAATGGCTAATTTTCGATAAGTCAAAAATACAGATAACAGTTATTAGAAGATTAAGTTAATCAGCAGAAATTCACTTGCACTGGTGATTAGCAGTGGTATCATGCGGATATTACAAAAAGTAAAGGGCAATTTTACTATGACCAAAGCACCTGTTGCTCCTGTGGTGCTAGTCATTTTAGACGGGTGGGGCTACTGCGAGGAGAAGCGAGGAAACGCGATTATCGCTGCTAAAACTCCCATTGTGGAAAGCTTATGGACAGCTTACCCGCACACCCTCATCAGCACATCAGGAAAAGCCGTAGGGTTGCCAGAAGGACAGATGGGCAACTCGGAAGTGGGTCATTTGAATATTGGCGCTGGGCGAGTAGTACCTCAAGAATTGGTACGCATCTCGGATGCGGTGGAAGATGGTTCTATCCTCAAAAACCCAGCACTTGTCAAAATCTGCGAGAAAGTTCGCTCAGGGAATGGCAAGCTGCACCTAGTGGGGCTTTGTTCTGAGGGAGGGGTACATTCTCATCTCAGCCATCTCTTCGGACTACTGGACTTAGCCAAGGAACAGGAAATTTCACAAGTGTGTATCCACGCCATCACCGATGGTCGTGATACTGCCCCCACAGAGGGTATAAAAGCAATCAAGCTATTGCAGGAGCAGCTAGACGATAAAGGCATTGGGCGCATAGTTACCCTCAGCGGTCGTTACTACGCGATGGATCGGGATCACCGTTGGGATCGGGTGAAACTTGCCTACGACGTGATGACACAAAATGGTGCGGTTGATGGTCGTCAGGCTGTGGAAATTTTGTCAGCATCTTACGCTGAAGGTGTGAAGGATGAGTTTGTCAATCCAGTCCGCATTGCCCCTGGCGCAATAGAATCAGGGGACGGTGTGATATTCTTCAACTTCCGCCCAGACCGCGCTAGACAGCTGACTCAAGCTTTTGTCAGCCCCAAATTCACAGGCTTTGAAAGACAGCAAATTCAGCCGTTGTCCTTTGCTACCTTTACTCAATACGATTCAGAACTACCAGTGGCTGTAGCTTTTGAACCGCAAAATTTGAGTAATATTTTAGGGGAAGTAGTTGCCAATAATGGCTTGCAGCAGTTTCGCACGGCTGAAACAGAAAAATACGCCCACGTCACCTATTTCTTTAATGGGGGACTAGAGGAACCTTTTGCTGGGGAAGACCGAGAACTTGTAAGTAGTCCAATGGTCGCAACTTACGACAAAGCCCCTACAATGTCAGCAGAAGCAGTTACAGATGTGGCGATCGCTGCGATTAAAAAAGGTGTCTACTCTTTAGTGGTGATTAACTATGCTAACCCAGACATGGTAGGGCATACTGGTCAAATAGAAGCCACGGTGACAGCGATTGAAACAGTAGATCATTGTTTGGGTAGATTACTCACCAGCATCAGCAAAGCCGGTGGCACAGCGATGATTACGGCTGACCACGGTAACGCCGAGTATATGCTAGATGAAGAAGGTAATCCCTGGACAGCTCACACGACTAATCCAGTCCCCTTCATCTTAGTGGAAGGAGAGACGATAAAAATCCCTGGACATGGTACCAATGTTGTACTGCGAAGCGATGGCAAGCTAGCCGACATTGCACCCACCATTCTAGAGATTTTACAGATCCCCCAACCGTCAGAAATGACAGGGCGATCGCTATTGACACCAGCCGGATATGAAGTGGAACCCACTCGGACTCCCGTGGAAGCTGGGATGTAAACAAGCTTAGGAGTGAAGAGTTTTCTCACTCCTAGTTTTCGACTTCTCGTACCAATTTGAAATTTGTTATAAGAGAGATTCTTAACTATGACAGCTACTAGTATTGTGCAAATCGTTTGGGCCCTTTCTGCTTTAGGTTTAATTATTTTGGTGCTGTTACATAGTCCTAAAGGAGATGGAATTGGTGCCATTGGTGGACAAGCCCAATTATTCAGCAGCACCAAGAGTGCAGAAGACACCTTAAACAGAGTTACCTGGGCGCTGACAGTCATGTTTATGGGTTTCACCGTCGTTTTAAGTGCCGGTTGGCTACCTAAGTAAAAATAGGGGAATAGGATAATGGGCAAAAAAATTCAATACCCAAAACCTAAAACCCGCAAACATTTAAATATACAACGGTTTCTAGCAGTCCTCGCCTTATTAATTGGTGCAGGGCTGCTAGTTATTTTTACTCACCTGCCATCTCATGCTGTCATTCAAAGTACTTCTATCTCCCCATCGCCCCATCCCCTACCGCCCACATTAGCGCAATGGCAAGATGATACAAGCAGTGGGGATTACTTTTCCCAAGTGGAAAAAACACAGGTAGGTTATTTAGTTTGGTCGCAATTTCCGATTAAAGTATACGTAGAGATACCACAAGAAGAGAGTAATACCCAGGCTCAAGCATGGTTTAGTAGTGTCTTACAGACTGTGCAAGAATGGAGTGCTTATTTACCTTTGGTGGTAGTGGAACAGCCGGATATGGCTGATATTAATATTTTGCGAAAAGCGCCGCCGCTGCAATTTTCTCGTGGTGACAATTTTCCCCGTGCGCGTTCTGCACAAGCTAGTTTTGAACTATACACCAAAAATAATATTTCATACCACCGCTTCACTATCTTATTGAGTCCTAGCCAAACAGGTGTATTTCTACAAGCAGCCGCCCGCCATGAACTCGGTCACGCTTTAGGAATTTGGGGACATAGTGATTTACAAACAGATGCTTTATACTTTTCCCAAGTTCGCAACCCTCCGCCGATTTCTCCCAGAGATGTGAATACTCTCAAGCGGGTTTATGAACAGCCGACGAGTTTAGGATGGTCTGTAAACAAATCCGAAAAACTCAGATCCCCGACTTCTTGAAAAAGTCGGGGATCTTTGGACTTGAAACTTATATTTGAGAAATATTTTAGTAGGATAGGCAATGCCTACCCTGTTTGATTAAACGCGACGCAGATTTAGCAGTTCTTCAGGAGAAGCCAGCATATCAATTGCTACGAAGAAAATTTTGCCTTCGGGATTGATTAAGAACCGCCAAGCAATATTCATTCCCACAGTCACACCAAACCAGGGAGTTTGGACAACACCTGTAATTTTAAGTTGCTTAGAACCATCAGGCTGATCTTCACAGATACCTTGTTTTGGCATCATGTTCAGTCCTTGGGCTTCTTCGCGCATATATTTCGCGATCGCTTCAGGACCTACAATTGGTTTTTGGAATGGTGGTTGTAGCGCACCTTCAGCAGTAAACAGACTAATAGCTTTATCAAAGTCGTCAGCATTCATCGCTTCAATATAGCTCAGTACAGCAGGCTCTGTAACGCCATCAATTTTGACTGAGGAGATAGATGGAGAAGTCCGAGCAAATGCAGGTTCATCAGCAGCCTTGGGATAGCTACTTGGCCCCAAATCAGAGGTATCAAATCCCATATTGACTACAGTGTTCCGTAGCACTGTAATTTGCTGACCTGGATCAAGTTTCTTAGTTGCGTCTAGGACTACTTGTACACCAGGAGTCATTTGATAACCACTGGGGATAGGAGCAACTACACCCTGCTTCATCAATTCGCCCAACTCGTACCAAAAAGCCAGCTTGGTATTAACACTGAAAAACCCATAAGAACGGCTGATGGGAGCGTCAGCACGATTAGCAAGATCCCGCATAACTTGGGTTTGCTCTTCAGGGGACATTTTCCGAATTTGGTTGAGCAAACTTTCTGCTAGTTGCAGGCGTGCGGCTCCAGGCGCTGCGGGAGTAATTGTCTTACCCATTTCAGTGTAGGCGTACCAAAGATATGCCAATTGGTCATCTGTACCGAGTTGATCGAACAGCGCGATGGTAGCGGGAATCGGGCTGGGAACTTGAGTATTAGAGAAGATATTCTGAGCGGACTGAATAGTTAAAGCCATATTCAAAATTAACCAGAGGTTTAGCTGTGATGTAAAAAATTGTAAAATACAGCATAACTTTTGTAAAGTTATTTAATTAAAACTTGACATACTTCTGTAAAAGTAACATCTCATACAGTATTCTTAGCAAAAAACGCCAGAAATTTAGGCGATTCATCGCGATCGCCTAGAAGAAGCAGGGGAGCGGGGAGCAGGGGTGCAGGG